>CBFDBL010000144.1:0-10942 GCA_965603035.1 uncultured bacterium | reverse complement strand
CCAATCATCCATCCATCCACCCATCCGTGGGCTCAGCAGCCAAGCCGGTGCCTCGTAACGCGTTGAGTGGCAGTGCGTTGCGAACTGCGCAGTTGCCTCGGCCCGGGGGCCCGGCTTCCGCGAGATTTCCCAAACGCGATGATTGCATGTCGATGTGGCATCTGCTATACTTCCGGTCGTACGCAGCCGTAGGCCGGCCGCACGGCGGGCCGCGACGGGCGGAGGCGCGGCTGCGAGGAGGGCGGATTACTCGTCAGTTGAGTACCTGGGAGCCTCGTCGAGCGTCGACGGCTCGTCGACGCATGGGTTCCCGCATTGACCTATCGGTCCGAGGAGGAGCCATGCGAGCCAGGTGTATCCTTGGCTTCGTGATCGCCGTGGGGGTGGGGTCCAACGCGCTCGCGCTGGAGCTGGTCCGCGGGGGCAAGGGGGTGGCACGGATCGTGGTGACGGCCGATGCCCCACGGGCCGAGCGGTTCGCCGCCTCGGAGTTCCAGTCGATCGTCGCGGCCATGAGCGGCGCCAAGCTTCCCATCGCCAGCGACCTCTCGGGCAAGGCCGACGCCTGGGTGCTCATCGGCGAAGGCGCGGCGCGCCTGGCCGGCCGGGACGTCATGGCCGCCGTCAACGCCGATGAGATCCGCGACGACGGCTACGCGCTCGCGACCGTCGAGACCGGCAAGCACCCCGCCCTCGTCGTCCTCTCGAAGACCCCCCGCGGCACCCTGTTCGCTGTCTACAACCTGCTCGAGACCGCCTTCAGTTGCGGCTTCTTCTCCGACGGCAGCAACCTGCCCAAGCAGCGCGACCTCGCCCTCTACGGCCTCAGCATCCTCGGCAACCCCGCCTTCCCGCTCCGCGCCTGTTACGTGCCCACGCGCTACTACGCCCCCAAGCAGTTCCAGGCCACCCTCTGGAACGTCGAGGAATGGAAGCAGTTCCTGCGCTGGATGGCCCGCAAGAAAATGAACTGCCTGGCCGTGGAGTTCAGCGGCGACACCCGCGGCTGGGGCGAGGCCTTCGACCGGGCCTTCCCCGAGATCAAGCAGCTCAAGCGCGAGACCATCCCCCCGTCCGACCAGCCGCCCGTGCCCGGCCCGACCGTCAACATGGGCTGGGGCCTCCACCCCAGCTACACCACCAGGGTGTGGAAAGAGGTCTTCGCCTACGCACGCGAGACCCTCGGCATCCAGGTGCTCTACATCCTGCACGTCGGCGAGTTCGAGCTGCCGCTCAAGCTGGCGCAGCCGAACCTCAAGTGGCTGCCAGCGGCGCCGCGGGACTTCGTGGGCGTGGCGGGCGAGAGCCCGACCCTGTCGCCCACCGACCCGAAGTTCGCCGAGCTTCAGCGGCGCCTTTGGCAGAGCATCGTGGCCACCTACGGCACCGACCACCTCTACGCGATCGACTGCCACAGCCACCGCCCCATAGCCGGCTCGCTGCGCGGCGCGAGCAACTCGGTGCTCCTGGCCTCGAAGACCCTGCGCGACATCGACAAGAAGGCCCGGATCATCGCCTCGTCCGCCGACACCCCCTTCTGGGGCGACACCCAGGAACAGCAGACCGACTTCCTCGAGCGCCTGCCCGAGGACACCACGATCCTCTACGTGCAAAAGAGCTTCCCAGGCGACGCCCTCTTCCGAGCCACCGAGCGGTTCGGCGGCCACGCCTTCCACTACGCGAGCTCGTGGGCAAAGCCCGACTCCGACCTCTGGGAGTACTGCTTCGACCACCTCCGCACCCAGAGCTACCACATGGGCACCACGCCGACGCCCAAGGCCGCTGGCTACTTCCACTGGGCCGAGATCCGCGGCACGAACCCGCTGATGGACAGCCTGGGGCCGACCTACGCCTGGACGGGCCGGAACACCTGGCGCAGCGAAGGCGGCTCGAACAACCCCCAGACGCGCCTGCACCTGTCGCGGCGCTTCTCCCGCTCCGCCTGGTGGCAGTTCGCCGAGGCCTTCAAGATGGCGCTCCGCGGAGCGCCGCGCGGCGACACCGCCTTCAACTACCGAGCCTACACCCGCTGGGCAGGCGTCTCCGCCGGCAACACCCAGTCGGCCCGCGCCTCCGTCGCGCTCCTGCTGAGCAACTCCAGCCTGCTGCCCGACAACCCCTTCGTCGAAGGCAGCCTTGTCGCCGTGGCACGCAACTACCTCCACCTCTACCTCGCCGACAGGCACAGCGACGTCGTCGCACTCGTCCGCTCGGCCAAGGACGACGCCAAGGCCAACGCCTACAACGCCGACGCCAAGGCAGGGCACCTCGCACAGCTCAAGGAGCTCGAAAGCAGCATCCGTTCCGCCCACACCACCCTCACACGCCTGCTCGCCACCTCCCGCCGCCTGTGTCTCGACGACGCCATCCTCGAGGCCGCCGCCACCCCAGGCGCCAACAAGAACCTCGCCGCCGCCATCCGCGAGCACCAGAGCGGCGCCTTCTTCGACGGCAACTGCCTCGTCGACTCCATCGAGTACCACCAGCAGCTCAAGAAGCCACAGATCGACGCCTTCCTCAAATACGCTCGCACCCAGCTCACCTCGCCCACCTCCAAGCCAGTTCCCGACTGGCAGGAGTTCTTCCTCCACGGCACCCGCGACTTCATCTACAAGGCCAAGCCCGTCCCCTTCGACCGGAAGGCCGAGAAGGCCAAACCGAGCGCCATTCTCGCCGAGTTCCTCAAGCTGGTGGACTGACCCCCCCCGCCCCGCCTCACCAGCGCCGGCCGCTCGCGCGCCAGCACCGCGCCGGAAAGCTCTTGCGCTACGGCTGGATTCTGCTATGATTGGCAACCTGCAAGCGTGCCGTGCGACGGCGGCGCCTTGCGCGTGCAGTACTCCTTGCCGTTACCTCAGGAACCGCACCCGAATGACACGGAACGTGCTCGACGGCGTGGTGGAGCTCGACGCCAAAGCCGACGCGGCAGTGGAGGAGGCCAAGGCCACGGCCCGGCAGCTCCGCCAGCAGGTGGACACCGACCTCGCGTCGCTGGCCACGCAGCTCGACGCCGAGGCCGAGGGACAGCGGGCCGACTACGCGAGGGACGTCGAGGCCCGCAAGGAAGCGGCCCTCGGCGAGCTGGACCGCCAGCTCGAGGCCGTCCTCGCCGCGCTGGCGACCGTGAAGTCCGAGCGCGTAGGCCCGCTCGCGGAGGAGGTATCCCGCGTCTTGGAGCAGCGCGCCGATGGCGATTGACCGCGTCCGCAGGGTGTGGCTCATCTGCCCTGCCGACCAGGCCCAGGACCTCCCGCACCAGCTCGCCCAGATCGGCCTCGTGCACGTCACCGAGGCGCTCCCAGGCGACGAGGCCCACGCCGACGCCGTCTCGCACCTGGCCGCCGACACCCGCGCGGCCGAGGCCCGCATCCGCAAGCTCGCCGAGGCGCTCGACACGCTCGCCGAGTTCAACAAGACGACCCGCGACTTCCTCTCCAACCTCATCCCGACCCCCGTCGAGACGACGCGCAGCGAGCTCGCGGCCGCGCTCGACGCCGTGGACGCCGACCGCGTGCACCAGCAGGCCAAGGAGCTGTCGGCCCGCCGCGCCAGGGCCGAGGCGGCCGCCGAGCAGGCACGCCAGCGCCTGACCGCCCTCGCGCCCTTCCGCCGCGTCGAGGTCGCCGTCCCAGGCGCAGGGACCTTGCGCTGGGTCGCGGCCGGGCTGTGGCTCGCGCCCGAGAAGCAGGCACGCCGCGTGCTCGACCGCGACCTCGGGCCCGAGGCCGCCATCCTCGAGCAGCTCGCCGCTGCCGAAGGCAAGGCCCTCATCGCCAGCGTCTGCCTGCCCGACGACGCACACGACGCGGCCGAGCGGCTCGGCAACCTCGGCTTCGAGCCCGTGGCGCCGCCGCCGGAGACCACCACCCTGGCCGCCTACGTCGAGGCCGTCGAGGCCGAGCTCCGCCAGGCCACCGATGCCGCGCAGGCGGCGGTCGCCGAGCTGACCGAGCTCGCCAGGCTCCGCCACCAGGTCGAGCTTGTGCTCGGCCACTGGGAGGAGCAGCTCGCCACGGCCCGCGCCCTCGACCGCGTGGCCGCGACGCGCCGGGCCGCCGTCCTTTGCGGCTACGTCCGCGAGCGCGACGCCGCGCGCTTCCAGGCCGACGTCGCCCAGCGCCTGCCCGACGTGGCCGTCGTCACCGAGGAGGTGGGCCGCGGCGAGGACGCGCCCGTCTCGCTGTCCAACCACCCCGTCTTCCGCCCCGCGCAGTTCCTCGTCGAGATGTTCGGCCTGCCCGCCTACCAGCAGTTCGACCCCTCCGCCTTCCTCATGCTCAGCTTCATCCTCTTCTTCGGCATCTGCCTGGGCGACGCGATCTACGGCATCGTGCTCTTCGCGCTCGCCTGGTACCTCGTGCGCCGCTACCGCAACTACCCGGGCATCCGCAGCCTCTTCGAGCTGCTGGCCTGGGGCGCCGTCACCACGTTCCTGGTCGGCGTGGCCACGGGCACCTGGGCGGCCGACCTGTGCGTGAAGTACCTCGGCGAGAGCGAGCCGGGCAAGCTGAATGCCTTCGGGGGCCTCGTGGCGGGCCTGAAGGTGGCCGACCCGCTCCAGAAGCCGCTCCTGGCGTTGGGGATCGCGCTCTTCCTGGGCGTGGCGAACCAGTTCTGGGGCGTGACGATGAAGATCTACGGCTGCCTGCGCCAGGGCGATCGGTGGGGCGCGCTGTTCGACGGCGGCTTCTGGCTCATCCTGCTGCCTGGGCTGGTGCTGCTCATTGCGAAGTTCTTCTCGCCCGAGCTGCCTGGTGCCGTGACGACGGTCGGCATGGGCCTGGCGCTGGTCGGCGGCGTGGGCCTCATGCTGACCCAGGGCCGCAACGAGGAGAGCCTGGTCGGGAAGATCGTCGTCGGCATCGTGAGCCTCTACGGGATCGTCGGCTCCTACGGGGCCGTCGCGTTCATCGGCGACACCCTGTCCTACAGCCGCCTGCTGGCGCTGGGCCTGACGACGGCGATCGTGGGGATGGCCATCAACATCATCGCGCAGATGATCCACGAGGCCATCGGGGTGGCGCTGGTCGGCGTGCTGGCGTTCGCCGTGGTGGCCGTGACGGGGCACTTCTTCAACCTGCTGATCAGCGGGCTGGGCGCGTTCATCCACTCGGCCCGCCTGATCTTCGTCGAGTTCTTCGGCCGCTTCTACGACCCTGGCGCCGTACGGTTCGCGCCGCTGGGGGCGACGGGGGGCCGGATTCGCGTCATGGACTGATCCTGCGCCTGCGGATGACGAAGGAGGCACGAACAGGATGGACGAGCTGCTGAGGCTGTATTTCACGGAGACAGGGATCGGCTGGGCCGTGATCGGAGCGATGGCGGCCGTGATGCTGGGCGGCGCGGGCTCGGCGCGCGGCATTCGGGTCGCCGCCGGGCAGGCGGCGGGGGTGCTCAGCGAGAGCCCCGACCTGTTCGGCAAGCTGCTCGTGCTGATGGCGCTGCCGGGCACTCAGGGCTTCTACGGCTTCATCGTCGCCATCTTCACGGCGCAGCGCACGGGCCTGCTGGCGGGCGCGCCCGCCGTCACGGGCCTTCAGGGCCTCGCGTTGCTGGCGGTCGGCGTCTGCGCGGGCGGCGTGCTGTGGCGCAGCGCCGTCTACCAGGGCGAGGCCTCCGCCGCCGCCATCAACCTCACGTCGCGGCGCCCCAGCGAGAGCGGGCGCTCGATCCTCATGCCCGCACTCGTCGAGACCTACGCCGTCGTCGCGCTCCTCGCCGCCATCCTCTTCATCCTCTGGATCACCGCCCTCGGCGTCGAGGCCACACCGGTCGTCGAAGGCGCCGCCAAGGTCGCTACCACCGCCGTGGCCCCCTAGGAGGCCCGTCTTGCCGAACGACAAGCTCCAGCACGTGCAGAAGCAGATCGGCGCCTCCGCACACGCCGAGGCCACCCGCATCATCGAGCAGGCCCGGGCCGAGGCCGACGCCGACCGCGAGCGACGCGAAGCCGGCCTCCGCGACCAGCAGCGCCGAGCCATCGGCGCCGCCAGGGCCGACGCCGACGCCAGCCTCGAGCGCGACGTCACCACTCGCCGCGCCGACCACGCCATGAAGATCCTCGAGGCCAAGAACGAGGTGCTCGACGCCATCTTCGCCGCCGCACGCGACCGCATTCTCGGCTCCGAGGGGTTCGACTACGGCTTCTGGCTCGCACGCCAGGTCAGGACCGCCTGCGAGCAGGGCACCGGCGTGCTCCAGTGCAACCCGCGCGACCGCGCGATCGTCGAGGCCGTGGCCCGCGAGGCCGGCGCCGACGCCACGTCCGTCGAGCCCGACGACCGCATCGACGGCGGCGTGCTGCTCACCACCGAGGCCTTCGACATCGACCTGACACTCGCCTCGCTGCTCGTCGACCTGCGCACCGACATGACCGTTTCGCTCGCCGAGCGACTCTTCGCCGACCTGCCCGCACTCGGCGAACAGCCCTAGCGCCAGCCGCTCCGCCCCGCACCCTCCGCGAGAGGGCCACGGCGAGGGCGCAGCCCACTGGGCGAACGACCTGGGAGATGCCCGAGAGCACCCGATGCTGTCCGCAATCGCCCAACCCGAGGCCACCGACCGCGCGGCGTGGACATACGCGAGCGGGCTGTCGCGCGCGCTGGAGGGCAGGCTGCTCGACCACCGCGCCACCCTCGACCTGCTCGCCGGCGCGGGGCTCGGCGACCTGCTCGCGCGGATCCGCCAGTCCGTGCTCTTCGCCGACCTGCCCGAGGCTGCGGCGCCCTTCGCGCTGGCCAACCACATGGACAGCTCCTTCGCCGCGACGGTGCGACGCCTCCGCGAGGCCTGCCCCACCCCCGAGCTGGCCACGGCCTTTCTCCTCCCCTTCCACTGGGAGGCCTTCCGCTCCCATCTCAGGGCGCGGGTCGTGGGCCGCGAGCCCAGGGCGTTCCCCGCCTGCACCGTGCCCGAGGCCGTCTGGGAGCGGTGCTGGACGACGCTCGACGTCGAGCCGCCCTTCGCCCCCTTCGCCGCGGCCGCGCGCAACATCCGCGACAAGATGCCGCGCGAGAAGCACGACGAGCGGCTCGTGGACGAGATCACCGCCGCCTACAAGACCCGCCACATCACCCGGATCGTCCGACGCCTCGGGAACGCGAGCGTCACCGAGTGGATCACCGCGTGGCTCAAGCTCCGCCTGGCGCTCGAGCTCCTGCGATGCAGCCTCAACGGCTGGCCCCACATCCGCATCGCCGACGCGCTCGACGACTTCGGCGTCGGCAAGGCCGACATCATGGGGCTCGCCACCCCCGAGCGGCCCGACTGGCGGACGCCCTTCCGCCGCCTCGGCCTGCCAGCCGTCGAGTCCATCCCCGAGGCCGAGCCCCGGCCCACCATCGCACTCGACAGGCTCATCGACGACAGGATGACCGAGTGGGTCCGCGCGGCCCGCGGCGTGCCCTTCGGACCCGAGCCCGTCGGCGCGTTCCTCTGGGCGCTGCGGATCGAGTGGGTGAACCTCAAGCTGATCGCCACCGGCGTGGCCGCGGGGCTCCCGCGCGACGCCATCGCCACGGATATCAGGCAGACCTATGTCTAAGATGGCGGCTCTGGGACGCAGGCACTTCGTCGGCATCTTCGCCGCGGCGGGCGCCGAGCCGGTCGCCTGCGAGACGGCCGAGGCGTTCGACGAGGCCGCAGCCGGCCTGCTCGCGGGCGAGGCCCCGGCCCTGGTGCTCGTGGACCAGCGCTTCGCCGACTGCGAGCACAGCATCGAGGCCCTGCGGGAGCGGGGGCGGGCCGCGGTCCTGCTGCTGCCCGCCGAGCCGGCCGAGGGCCACCTGGCCCTCGACCAGATCCGCACGCTCATCGAGCTCGCGGCAGGAGCCAACATCCTCGGCGAATACTAGCGCACGGGCGAAACCGATGGAAAGAGGCGCTCCGATGCAAGACGGCGAAGTCAAGAAGGTCGCCGGGCCGCTGGTCGTGGCCACGGGGCTCGATCGGTCGGGCATGTACGAGGTCGTGCGGGTCGGCGCCGACAAGCTCTTCGGCGAGATCATCGAGATCCGCGGCGGCGAGTACTCCATCCAGGTCTACGAGACCACCGAGGGCATCGGGCCGGGCGACCCCGTGTTCCCCACCGGCCAGCCGCTCAGCGTCGAGCTCGGCCCGGGCCTCATCGCCGCCATCTACGACGGCATCCAGCGCCCGCTCGCCGCCATCCGCGACGCCTTCGGCGACTACATCACCCGCGGCGCCGAGCTCCCAGGCCTCGATCGCGAGAAGAAGTGGCTCTTCGTCCCCTCCGTCGCCGAGGGCGACCAGCTCACCGCGGGCGACGTCATCGGCACGGTCCAGGAGAGCGAGCTGATCGTTCACAAGATCATGGTCCCGCCCGGCATCGAGGGCCGCGTCGCGGCCATCGCCGAGGTCGAGGCCACCGTCACCGACACCGTCTGCACCCTCGCGACCGACGCCGGGCAGACCGAGCTCCAGATGATGCACAAGTGGCCCGTCCGCCAGGGCCGCCCCGTCGCCCAGCGCGTGCCGCCCACCGAGCCGCTCATCACCGGCCAGCGCGTCATCGACGCCCTCTTCCCCGTCGCCAAGGGCGGCACCGCCTGCGTGCCAGGGCCCTTCGGCAGCGGCAAGACGGTCGTGCAGCACCAGCTCGCCAAGTGGGCCAACGCCGAGATCATCGTCTACGTCGGCTGCGGCGAGCGCGGCAACGAGATGACCGACGTGCTGCTCGAGTTCCCCCAGCTCCAGGACCCCCAGAGCGGCCGTCCGCTCATCGAGCGCACCGTGCTGATCGCCAACACGTCGAACATGCCGGTGGCGGCGCGCGAGGCGAGCGTCTTCTGCGGCATCACCCTCGGCGAGTACTTCCGCGACATGGGCTACAGCGTGGCCATGATGGCCGACAGCACGAGCCGATGGGCCGAGGCCATGCGCGAGATCTCCGGCCGACTCGAGGAGATGCCGGGCGAGGAAGGCTTCCCCGCCTACCTCGCCAGCCGCGTCGCCAGCTTCTACGAGCGGGCCGGCAGCGTCGTCTGCCTCGGCTCCGACCAGCGCCGCGGCACCCTCAGCCTCATCGGCGCCGTCAGCCCCCCTGGCGGCGACCTCTCCGAGCCCGTCGTCCAGGCCACCCTGCGCGTCGTCAAGGTCTTCTGGGGGCTCGACGACGCGCTCGCCGCGCAGCGACACTTCCCCGCCATCAACTGGCTCACCAGCTACTCGCTCTACAACGACGTCATCGCCGAGTATGCCAAGGCCAACATCGACGAGCAGTGGCCCGACTACCGCCGACGCGCCATGTCGCTCCTCAACCGCGAGGCCGAGCTCGAGGAGCTCGTCCGACTCGTCGGCATGGACGCCATGTCGCCGAGCGACCGGCTCATCCTCCACGGTGCGAAGATGATCCGCGAGGACTTCCTCCACCAGAACGCCTTCGACCCCATCGACACCTACACGTCGAGCCGCAAGCAGTTCCTCATGCTCCGCAACGTGGTGGACTTCTACGAGCGCGCCCGCGAGGCCATGGACGCGGGGGCCGACATCGACCGCATCGTCGCGCTCGACGTCCTCGAGGCCATCGCCCGCGCCAAGCTCATCGACGAGGGCAACCTCGAGGAGTTCGACTCCATCCGCACACAGCTCGAGGAGCAGCTCGAGGCACTCAAGACCACCGCGAGCCCGCAAGCGTGAGGATGAGAACCCGCGTGACGCGTGAGGCGTGATGCGTGACCAGAGGCCCGGAGCCCTGAAGGGAGCGTGCTGACGAACGGAGACCGCACGGGACGCCATAGAGCCCCGAAGACCCAGCCACCCGAGTTGGCGCAGGAAACGCCGCGGCCTCGGATGGGCTCGCCCTTCCTGGCTCTCTGCGAGGTCCTCCCTGAGACCTTGAGGACCCCGGAATGTGGCACCCCCGACGTGCTCTGCTCCGATCACGCATCACGTATCACGCATCACGCATCACGAGTCCGCATCGCGCAGCCACGCTCCGTGCAGTAAGGCGACCGAGGACCCAAGATGATCAAGCTGTACAAGGAAGTCCGCGACCTCGTCGGCCCCCTGATGCTCGTCCAGTCGGTCGAGGGGGTGAGCTACGGCCAGCTCGCCGAGGTACGGCTGCCGAGCGGCGAGATCCGCCGCGGGCAGGTGCTCGAGGCCGACCAGGACCGCGCCGTCATCCAGATCTTCGAGGGCAGCCGCGACATCGCGCCCGACAACGTCAAGGTCCGGTTCCTCACCCGCGGCCTCACCCTCCCCGTCTCGCCCGACATCATCGGCCGCGCCTTCGACGGGTCAGGCCGGCCCATCGACGACGGCCCCGCCATCCTCCCCGTCGCCGAGCTCGACATCAACGGCAGCCCCATCAACCCCTGCGCACGCGACTACCCCAACGAGTTCATCCAGACAGGGCTGTCCACCATCGACGGGCTGAACACCCTGGTCCGCGGCCAGAAGCTCCCGCTGTTCTCCGGCGCGGGCCTGCCGCACGCCGAGGTCGGCGCCCAGATCGCCCGCCAGGCGCGCGTGCTCAAGACCGGCGAGAGCTTCGCCGTCGTCTTCGCCGCCATGGGCATCACCTTCGAGGAGGCCAACTACTTCCTCGCCGACTTCCGACGCACCGGCGCCATCGCCCGCGCCAGCGTCTTCATCAACCTCGCCGACGACCCGATCATCGAGCGCATCGCCACCCCGCGAGTCGCACTCACCGCCGCCGAATACCTCGCCTTCGAGCTCGGCATGCACGTCCTCGTCATCCTCACCGACATGACCAACTACTGCGACGCACTCCGCGAGGTCTCCGCCGCGCGCAAGGAGATTCCCGGACGACGCGGCTACCCCGGATATCTCTACACCGACCTCTCCACCATCTACGAGCGTGCCGGACGTATCCGCGGCAAGCAGGGCTCCATCACCCAGATCCCCGTCTTGAGCATGCCCGACGACGACAAGACCCATCCCGTGGCCGACCTCAGCG
>CBFDBL010000143.1:0-10948 GCA_965603035.1 uncultured bacterium | reverse complement strand
GGGCTACGAGGCGCTGACGGGCAGGATCCGGCACGTCCACGTCAAGGACCAGGTCGGTGCGCAGTCGGTGCCCTTCGGCACGGGCGAGATCGACCTGCCGAGCCTCCTCGAGCGGCTCGCCGCCGACGGCTATGACGGCGACGTGGTCGTGGAGATGGAGGTGGCCGACCGCGAGAACACGCTGACGTACCTGGGCGACGCCCTGCGCTACGTGAAGGAGCATCTGCCGCGATGAGCCTCCTGCGGATCGCCATCGTCGGCGCGGGGAGCCTGTCCACCCGCCGCATCTACCCCTACATCGGAGCGGCCGGCGCCCAACTCGTCGGCGTCTGCGACCTCGACCGCGCGAAGGCTGACCGCAACGCACAGCTTTGGGGAGGTACAGCCTACGACGACATGGGCACGATGCTCGACGCCGAGCAGCCCGACGGCGTCATCCTCTGCATCGGCCCCGAGGCACACGTCGAGCTGGCGCCCCGCGTGCTGCGCCGCGGCTTCCCCTGCTACACCGAGAAGCCGCCCGCCGCCAGCGCCGCCGACGCGCTCGCCGTCGCCAGGGTCGCAAAGGAGACGGGCGTCCTGTGCACGACGGCCTTCAAGAAGCGCTACGCCGTGGCCTACGACCGCGCCCGGGAGTTCATCGAGGCGTTCCCGCCCGACGACCGCTACGCGCTCTCGATCGACTACGCGTCCGCGCAGTACAGCCACACGGGGCCGCGCAGCTCGTTCCTGCTCGACTTCGCGATCCACGCCATCGACCTGTCGGCCTGGTTGTTCGGCGACGCGGCCGAGGTCTTCGCCTTCGCCAAGGGTCTCGACGCCTACGCCGTCTCGCTGCGGTACGCCAGCGGCGCGGTGGGCTCGCTCAGCCTCACGTGCGGGCGGTCCTTCGGCATCCCGACCGAGGAGGTGGAGATCACGATCCGGGGCGGGAACTTCATGACGGTGCACAACTCGTCGTGCTGGCGGATCGCCCGGGAGGGCAAGTGCGTCGAGTGGCGCGAGCCGCCCACCTTCGTCTCGGACGGCGACAGCGGCAACGAGACGGGGCACCTGGCCGAGCTCGTCGATTTCCTCGCTGCCATCCGCGAGGGCCGCTCGACCCGCTCCTGCATCGCCGAGAGCTACAAGTCCATGGCCCTCTACGAGGCCATCGTCAGGTCGGCGGCCACCGGCGACGCCGTGCCCATCCATTACGAGACGATCTAGTCGCTCGCCTGCCCAGGATGGCGCTCCATCAGCCGCGCGAGGCGGTCGAACACCCAGTCGTGGTAGCGGAAGACCAGGTAGCTGACGACGACAGGCACGCCGCAGCACAGCAGGAAGGCGAAGGCGACCGTCGGCAGGCTCACGTGCAGGTGATCGATGGCGATGCGGCTGAAATCCATCATGTGCCCTCCTCCCTTCGCGCTTGCGTACGCCGCGCGGGCGCCTGGGCTGCTCCACAGCCGGTAGGCGAACGCGGCGTCCGAGAGGACGATGAAGAAGCCGCACGCCCCGTAGAGCGGCCGCTCGGCCGCGTGGACCACCGCACTCCCGCTCCACGCGCGATAGAGGAAGACCCCGGCGATCAGCAACTCCATCCCGTGGCCCATGAACAGGATGAGCACCTTGTGCACAGCGGTGTGGGCGCAGAGCGCGAAGCCGCCGAGCCCCACGGCCAACACCACCAGCGTCGCGCGGTTCCGCCGGTAGGCCGGCAGCAGGCCGGCCCACAGCAGGTAGACCAGCCCCAGCAGCAGCACAGACCTGTGCTGCATCGTCGTGATCCCGCCGCCGTAGTGGAAGTCGAAGGCCGGCACCGACGGATAGCCGAACAGCCAACCTACCAGCGCGTGGCCGAACTCGTGGATCAGTACCGCCAGGTAGCTCAGCACGTACCGCAGCAGCGGCACCGCGAGGAACGCGCCCGCGAGCGCGAGGCCGACGCCGAGCGACACCCAGGCCCTGCCGTCGAGCCGCCGCACAGCGAAGCCCGTCGCCTCGGCCGATGCGCCAGCCACGGCAGCACCTGGCATCGGGCCGCGCTCACCCAACGTCCGCCCTCCCCCTCCGACGGCGCCGCCTGCGCAGGCCCAGGCGCACCGCGTGCGGGACCAGCAGCAGCGCGACGGGAAGCACGCTGCCCAGGCCCGCGTCCACGAGAGAGCCTGGGCCGCCCGCGAAGGGCGCGCACCCGCATCCGCCGGCGCGGGTGCCGCTCCTGGCCCTGGCCTCGGCGAGCGCCTGGCGCGCCGGGAGCATGTGCGGGGCGAACTCCACGGCGCGCTCGAGCGCGGCCACGGCCTCGCCGTAGCGCTTCTCCTGGAGGTAGATGCGGCCGAGGTAGAAGTGCGCGGTCCCGTTCCGGCGGTCGCGCGCGATCGCCTGCTCGACGGCGGCGACCGCGTCCGTCACCCGCTTCTGTCCGTAGAGTGCCAGGCCGAGGTTGGCGAGGGTGGTCGCCGACTCCGACTCGACGCCGAGCGCCTTGCGGAAGGCCTTCTCCGAGGCCTCGTACCGCCTCGGCACCATCTCGAGCAGGCCGAGCAGGTTGAGCGCGGGCACGGAGTCGGGCTCGAGCTCGAGGATGCGCTCGATGCGGCGGCGGGCGTCCTTGAAGTGCTGCTGCGCGAAGGCCACGTCGGCCAGTGTCATCAGGGCGCCGAGGTGCGAGGGGTCGAACTCGACGGCCCTCTCGAGCTGCTCGACGGCCTGGCGCGCGGCCCCGCGGCGGTCGAGCAGCCTCGCGAGCGCGACGTGGGGCGCCGGGCTCTTGGTGCCCAGCTCGACGGCGCGGCGGAGGGCCTTCTCGGCCTCCTCCCAGCGTCCCTGCTGCTTGAGGACCAGTCCGCGGTTGGTGTGAGCCGCGGTCGAGTCGGGCTGAAGCTCGATGGCGCGGTCCAACTCCGCGATGGCCTCCCGCAGCCGGCCGCGCCGCGCCTGCGCCGCGCCGAGCTGGTTGTGGGCGGCCGCGGAGCTGGCGTCCTCGCGGACGGCGCGGCGGTAGTGCCGAAGCTGCTCGACGGGCGCGTCCTGCGCGTCGCCCTGCCACAGGGCCTCCATGGCCGCGTCGCTCGCGACGAGCGGCTTCGCGATCCGCTCTCGCTCCCCGGGCGACAACCTCATGCCCATGCCCTCGGCCAGCGCCACGGCGAGCTTCCCGGGCAGCTCGTGCGCGGGTCCCTCCACGCGAACCTGCGTCCAGGCTGCCTTCGCCGCATCGAGCAGCCCCGCCGCCGCTCCTTGCTCGGGGTCGCAGGCGACGACCGCGACTCGGTGCGCTCGCAGCACCCGCGCGGCGGCGGCCACTGCGTCCGGCGGCGCGTCGGCACCGGCAGGGATCAGGCGCCGGGCGAAGGCGGGATTGGCCGGCAGGAGCCCATCGGCGCGGGCCAGGTGGGCGAGGGTCGCGCGGGCGAGCCCCCGCGCGCGCCAGCCGCTGCCGGCAGCGGGCACGATGGCCACGCGCACGGGCTCGGCGTCCTGGGCGGCGCGCGCACCGGCGGCGGACACTGGCGAGCCGCTGAGGGCGAGGAGGACAGCGGTCGCAAGGGACGGTCGGGTCATGGCGCGTCTCGCGTTGGCGGGGGCGCTGCTCAGCCCTTGCTGGCGGCGGCGGTGTCGGGCTTGGCCTTGCGCTGGCCGGGGAGGAGGAACTTGCGGAGATCGGGGTGCCACTGGAGCTTGGCGCGGTTCTTGCGGTACCAGTCCACCCATTGCTGCATGTGGAACCGGCGGCGCTCGAGGGGCATCTTGGCGTCGTAGCCGAAGTACTGCTTGCAGCCCTTGCGGAGCAGCGTGGCGGCGGCCTCGCGCACCTTGTCGTCCTCGCTGTCGAGGCCCGTGAGGAACAGCTCGATGATCTCGACGGGCGGCTCGGGCAGGATGGTGGCGCAGCGCATGGCCGCCTCCTGCTCGGCGGGGCTCCGGGCGTTCTCGTAGGTCTTGCGAAGGAAGGCGAGCTGCCCTGTCTCCATCAGCACCACGTGGGTGTGGATGGCGTCGTAGCGGAGGCGGGCGCTCTCGGCCCCGATGAGCTTCTCGACGAGGGGCAGGTATGCCTGGGCCTTCTTCCTGTCGCGTTCGGCCATCTCGCGGACGTGGGTGAGCGCGTAGGCCTGGAGATCGGCCGGGGCGTCGGCGAGCACCTTGCGCAGCACGTCGTCCACCTGGGGGCAGCGGTCCTCGACCATCAGGCGGAGCGCCCAGCGGCCGACCTCGGGCGACTCGTCGTCGATGGCCTCGCGCACGACGGGCCACACGTCCTTGCCCTTCTTGCGGTAGTGGCGCATGTAGTAGACGGCGGTGCTGCGGACGAAGGCGTTGGTGTCGCTCCGGATCACCTCGACGGCGGCTGGGAAGCCCTCGTCGGCCCCGATCCTGCACACCGCGGCCACGGCCCACCAGCGTGCTTGCGGGCGCTTGTCCTTGAGGGCCTCGAGCAGAGCGGGCATGGCGGGCTCGCCGATGGCTATCAGCTGCTCGCACGCGCCCTTGCTGCCGTACTGGGACTCGCCGAGCTGGCGGCACAGCTTCGCGATACGCTCGGTCTGGCTCACCGGAGGCGCCGGCGCGCCCCCCCACGCCAGCGCCGCCGCGAGCCACCCCGCACAGGCCACAGTCCACCATCGGCTCATGCTCGCCCACTCCTGCTCTGGTGCTCCGCCCATTATAGCAGCCCGCCGCGCCTGCGCAATGGGGCCTTCTGGCGCGACACAACGCGCCGGCAGCCCGTGGCGCCGGCCCGCCGCCATCGCGATTCTCGACACCCCCTGTGGCGAAACCCCGCGCACGCACCCAGCCGCCGCACCCCACGGTCACCCACCCGCCAGCGAAGTGCCTCCCCGCAACCCCTGTCTGCGTACAGGCTTACGGCACCGGCGCGCCTGCCCTGCCGCGAAGCCTCCGAAAGGGAAGAAAACTGGCACGGGAATTGCTGGATGGTAGAATGGTCGTGGGACGGCGGCTGCCGGGAGCGCGAGCGCTGCCCGTGGCCGCGACGTGACCCGCTCGAGGCGCAGCAAGGGAGAAGGACCATGCGTGGGAACGGCAGAAGATGGGCGTGGCTGGTCGGCCTGGTGCTGGCCGCGGGTGCGGGCCTGGCCCTGGCTCAGGACGACGGCGCGGGAGCGCCGAACCAGCCCAGGAGGCGGCCCGAAGGCCGCCCTGGCCTCGGAGAGCCCGGCGCGCAGCGCCGGCCCATGGGCCCGATGGGGGCCGACACGCCGGAGATCCGCAAGGAGATGGACCGCCACATGGCCGCGATGCGAGCGCTCACCGCGAAGCTGCGGCCCCAGGGCGAGCAGATCCGCGAGAAGCTGCGCCAGCTCCGCGAGCAGGGCGCCACCCGCGAGGAGATCGTGGCGGCCCTCAAGCCCGACCCCGCGGTGGCGGCACACACGGCCCTCGCACTCGCCGACGAGCTGGCCATCCACCACGCCAATCTCGCGAAGATCATCAGCGGGAACCGCAAGGCCGTGGCCAAGAGCATCGCCGAGGCCATCGTCCGCCGCGCAGCCACGCGCGGCGGGCCCGGCGGCGAGGGGGTCCGCCCCCGGCAGCGTCCAGGCGACGACGGGCCGCCCTTCCCGCCCCGCCGGCGCCCCGATCAGCGAGGCGGCAACGACGCCGGGGCGCCCGAGAACTTCTGAGGCCGGCCGCCATGGGACGGCGCCGGCTGCCCCGCATCGCACAGACCTTGTCTCCACGAAAGGAGGGGCACGATGCGACACTGGTTGAGGACCCTCTGGCCAGCCCTCGCAACGGGCGCGCTGCTCGCGCTGCTCGGCTGTCGGCGCCCGATCTTCATCGGGCGACGGCCGCGGCACCGCAGGCCCGTCGTCGTCCACCCCGCGCCGCCGCGGCCCGTGGTCGTCAGGCCTGCCCCGCCGCCGAGGCCCGTCGTCGTCCACCCCGCGCCGCCTCCCGCCGTGCTCGTCGTGCCGCAGGCGCCGCCGCCGCCGCGCGTCGAGGTCAGGCCAGCCCGGCCCGCCGCCCACCACGCGTGGGTCGCCGGCCATTGGGCGTGGCGCGACGGCAGGTACACCTGGGTCGGCGGCCGGTGGGCCAGACCCCCCAGGCGCGGCAACCTGTGGACCCCCGCCAGGTGGACCAAAGGCCCTAAGGGGTGGAAGTACGTGCCCGGCCGCTGGCGCTAGCCGGCCCATGCCCCGCGCAGCATCCGACGGCCCCCGCCCCCGCGCGGGGGCCGTCCTGCGCCTGTCTCCCGCTCACAGTTGCCCCTGATTGCCCACCATACCCTGTGAGCAGCGTCACCTGCCGGCGCCTTGACTCGCCCGGTCCTTTGTGCTATCAAGGCGCCGACCGACGAGCCAGGGATGAAAGGGGACGACGATGAGCGACACGGCCCGGCGGCTGCTGGAGCAGCTCCGCGACTTCCGCACGCGCAAGGAGGCGATGACCCAGCTCCTGATGCTCGGCGACGCGGCGCTGCCCGAGCTGATCCGCGCCCTCGGCCATCCGATGGAGAACGTGCGCTGGTGCGCGCAGTCGGTGCTGGCCCAGCTCGGCGGCGATGCGGTCGTCCTGCGCCTCATCGAGACGCTCGACGACCCAACCCGCCAGAAGGAAGCCGCCGCTGTCCTGAAGCAGCTCACCGGCCAGGCCATCGGCACCGACCGCCAGGCGTGGGCCCAGTGGCTGGCCTCCCGCGACGAGCCGACCGCGGCACCCGCCGCCCAGACGCCGACCCCGGCCGCCGCGGCGGCAGCCCCCGCCGAGCCCGCGCCCGAGCCCGTGCAGGCGCCGCCGGCGGCGGCCCTGTCCGACGACGCCATCATCGAGGCCGCCGTCCGCGACAGCGCCGTGGACGTCCGCCAGCACTCGGGCGGCTACGTGCTCACGGTCCCCCTCGAGGGCAACCGCCGCCAGCGCGTGACCGTGAGCTTCACGGCGCAGGACTTCGAGGACGAGCCGCTCGTCGTCGTCTACACCGAGTGCGGGCCAGCCGCACCCAGGAACTACGAGTGGGCGCTCCGCCAGAACCTGCGCATGTCCTTCGGCGCCATCGCCGTCCGCGACCGCGGCGGGCAGCCCACCTTCGTGATGGTGAACACCCACCCCCGAGCGACCCTCGACGTCGCCGAGCTCCGCAAGTCGATCTTCCTGCTCGCGCACAAGGGCGACAAGCTCGAGCAGGCGCTCACGAAGACCGACGAGCGATAGCCTCAGGGTCCACCGCTTCCACGTTCTCGATGATGTTGCGCATGATGCGCGAGCCGACCGACGCGAAGCGCACGGCGTTGTCGGTGACGAAGTAGCGGTAGGCGGGGCTGCCGGGGCCGTCGCGCCGCAGGCCCAGCTCGTCGAGGGTGGCGGCGGTGGCGCGCGCGGTTTCCTGCGCGGAGTCCACGATGGCCACGGCGCGGCCCATGGCCTGGCGCAGGGCGGGCTTGAGCAGCGGGTAGTGGGTGCACCCGAGCACGAGCGTGTCGGCGCCGAAGTCGCGGATCGGCCGGAGGTACTCCTTGGCCGCGAGGCGCACCACGGGGTCGTCGCAGGCCCTCCCCTCCTCGACCAGCGGCACGAGCAGCGGGCAGGGCCGGTCCACGAGCGAGATGCCCGGGTCGAGGGCGCGGATGCTCTCGATGTAGGCGCGGCTCTTGATCGTGGCCTCGGTGCCGATGATGCCCACGCGCCGGTTGCGGGTGACGGCCACCGCGGCCCGCGCGCCGGGCTCGACGACCCCGATGACGGGCACGTCGAGCGCCTCGCGCAGGTGAGGCAGCGCCGATGCCGACGCCGTGTTGCACGCCACCACGATCAGCTTCGGGTCCTGCTCGCACAGGAAGCGGCAGCACTGGTCGGCGAACAGCACGATGGTCCTGGGCGACTTGGCGCCGTAGGGCACGCGGGCCGTGTCGCCGAAGTAGACGATGTCCTCGTGCGGGAGCGCGCGCGCCACCTCGCGCATGACGGTGAGGCCGCCGAGGCCGGAGTCGAAGATGGCGATGGGGCGCGCGGCGCGGCCGCGGGCGGCGGCGTCGGGCTGTGGGGTCGGCTCGTCGATCACTGGGCTCGGTAGGCCTCGATACCCTTGGCGATGGCGCGGGCCAGCCTGCGGCGGTGGGCGTAGGTCCGCAGCTTCCGCTCGTCGGAGTAGTTGGTCAGGAACCCCAACTCGACCAGCGTGGCCGGCATCGTCGCGTAGCGCAGCACGCGGTAGGCCGCGCCCCGCTTGCTGCGGACCGGGAGTCCCTCGCGGACGCAGGCGTTCTGGATGCAGGTCGCCAGCTTCTGGCCCTCGCGGCGGTGCTTGGCCGTCGCCGTGCCGCCGAGCCGGCCGTCCCAGTAGAAGAGCTCGATCCCGCTCACCGACGGCTTGCCGCAGGCGTTGGCGTGGACGGAGACGAACAGGTCGGCCTTGTGGCGCACGGCGATGGCGGGGCGATCCTCGAGCTCGATGAACACGTCGGTCTCGCGGGTGAGCTCGGTGGTGAAGCCCAGCTTGCGCAGCTCCTCGGCCAGGAGCTTCGAGGTCGAGAGCACGACGGACTTCTCGAGGAGGCCCCATCGGCTCTTGGCGCCGGGGTCCTTGCCGCCGTGGCCGGGGTCGATGCACACGTGGCCGAGTCTCCTGGCCGGCGGCTTCACCGACGGCTCGTGCCCCTCGCCGGGCGGGTGCGTCGGCGGGCCGGCTTTGCCGCTGCGCAGGTAGCTCTCGATGTCCCACGCTGCCGAGCGGGGTACGTAGGCCCGGCCGTAGCGGACCACGACGTCGGCCTCGAGCCGCCGCACCTCCGGGCCGATGAGCACCCAGCGCACGCCGCCCACGGCCGCCACGTGGCTGCCGCCCCGCCGCACGTGGTGCACGCCGCTGTGCTCGTCGACGACCACCTCGGCGCGCACGAGACGGGCCAGGTCGTGGAGGTTCGTGTAGCGCCGTCGGCTCGGCCTCGGAGCGAGGTCGGGGTGGAGGAGCGCCGTGCGTTCGCTCGACGGTCTGGCAGGCGCCGCGGTCGCCGCGAGCACCAGGGCTGCCAGTGCCAGCCGGTGAGCGCGTGGTCCCATCCCGTCGTGGCTCCTGTCTACTTGCGCTTCCCGCCCTTGTTGCCCTTGCTCCCCTTCTTGCCCTTCTTCTTTCGCTTCTTGCCCTTCTTGCGCTTCTTCCTGGCCTTCAGGCGGGCAAGGTGCTCCTCGGCGAAGCGCGCGATCTCGTCGTCGGAGCGGAACACGTGCTCGCGGTCGAGCTCGCAGTCGTCGCGGCCCTCGCAGTCGTCCACCGAGTGCTCGCGGCACAGGTCGGGCCGGTCGGGGTAGATGCGGCAACGGTAGTCAGCGTCGAGGTGCCGGCATCGGTTCCTGACCTCGAGGTACCAGTCGCCCTCTTCCACGAACACGACCACGCCCTCGTGGCACAGATACCAGCGGATGTCGTCGAAGTCGCGCCGAGTCTCCGGGGTGTCGATCTGGAGCGCGAAGTAGCGACAGCACTTGCCGTCGCACGTATCGCACAGGCTGGCTTCCGGCATCGCTACGGGGTCCTGCACACTGTACGGGGAAGGGAACGACGTGAGGCTCGCCCATCATACCCGCTGCCCTCGGGCCTGTCAAGCTCGCCAACGCGGTTGACATGCCGAGGCAGAATCGGTACACTCTGAGGCAGCAAGGGCGATTAGCTCAGTCGGCAGAGCGCTACACTCACATTGTAGAGGTCACTGGTTCAAGTCCAGTATCGCCCACCAGCCTTCCCACAACATCCTGCCCGACAAGCTGGCCCGGCGAGGCGCCCCGCGGGCGGCTCCTTGCCCGCGCCACGAAGCGCAGCCTCGTGGGGTCGCTGCGTGGTCAGAGCGTGATGGTGATCTCGCCCTCCTCGCCGTGGATGTCGCGGCCTTCGAGCACGATGGCGGAATCGGGCGCGCCAGGACGGTTGTCCACGCCGCGGACGATGAGGTTCGGGTTGGACGATTCGACGGTACCCATGGTGAACGGGAGCCGCAGGTCGATGAGCTGGCGGCCGTAGACCCGGACCCTGAGCCGCACGACGCTGCTCGACTCCTGGGCCAGGTCGAGCACGTCGTAGGCGCCCTTGCGCAAGACGACGAGCGGCATCTGCTGCCGGCCGACCTGGACCTCGAACGAGCAGCGGAGCCTCTCGGGCCGCAGCGTCACGTGGCCCCAGCCCGCGCTCTCGCAGCAGGCCACTGCCCGGCAGCCGGTCGCGCGCACGCCTGCCACGTGGTCGCCCGCGGCGAGGGGCAGCTTCACGACGACGTTCTCGGCCAGGCGGTTGAGCTTCGCGTAGGTCGGGATAGCGGCCGTGTCGAGGGTGCCGCAGAGGCCATCGCCGGCGAAGGTGGCGAAGCTGTGGTAGAGCCACTGCGAGACGGTCTCGGCCATGTTCCGCCCCAGGGTCCAGCCCCCAGCGGCCTCGATCTGCCTGAGGTAGGCCACCCACGCCGCCACCGACTCCTCGTTGGCGGCGGGGTCCTCCATCAGGACGTTGGGCCAGTGACAGCCGCAGATCGACGTGGTCGGCAGCTCGTCGGGCACGGCCGCAAAGGCGTCCCAGGGCACACCGCTCCCGCCGCGGTCGAGGACGATGAGCTGGTGGTCGAAGCCGCCGTCGGGCCGCTCGGGCTCGCCGCTCAGGAAGCAGCAGCTCGCGAACGGCGTCGAGCAGTAGCGGACGCCGAGGCCGTGCATCAGGGCGCCGGTTGACTGGGGATCGCTGTTGTTCCAGTAGAAGCGGAAGGCGGCGGGCACGAAGCTGGGCGGAAAGCGGCTGCCCCAGTCGGGGCCGAGGCGGTGCTGGTCGAGGATCTGGCGGAAGCAATGGGCGTGGCTGCGCAGGACGCCGGTGTCCCAGATCTCGGAGGGGTCGCGCCCGAACCATTCGGCGCGGAAGCGCTGGCCGTCCTCCCAGTGCTCGTGCCCGACGCCGTGGAGGGCCAGCTCGATGTGCTCGGCGCGCCAAACCGAGCCCATCCCTCCCTTCCCCAAC
>CBFDBL010000142.1:0-10991 GCA_965603035.1 uncultured bacterium | reverse complement strand
GCGGAGCGCGCCATCGGCGTTGTTCCACCACAGCAGGCCGTAGTGAGCCGACGCCTTCCCATACTGCTTCGGCTCGACGACCCGCAGGCCCTCGAGCGGCTTCGGGGTGGTGCGCGCGGCGTCGATGAACCACGCGGGCAGGATCTGCTTTCCCTGCCAGCGCCCGCGCCGCAGGTAGAGATAGCCGAGGCGGGCCATGGCGTCCACGCCGGCGCTGATGCCCGAGCCGAACTCGCGGCGCGGGACCCCGTCGATCGTGTGTGGGCGGTAGGCGTTGTTCCGCCAGGCCAGGTGCGACGCCTTGATGCCGATGGGCGTGAAGACCCGCTCGAACATCAGGTCGCGGAGGTCGCGGCGATAGGCGAGGGTGATGCACTCGGCGAGCCAGTTGGGGCCGCTGTCGCTATAGGCCCACTTCGTGCCTGGGGCGAAGAGCAGCTTGCCCGTGCCGCCGGGCTTGGCGAAGCCGGCGGTCTGGGTGGCGAGGTGAAAGAGGGTGATCGCGTCCAGCCATTCGCGCTTGCCCGTGCCGTCCTTGGCGACGCCGAAGGTCGGGTGGTGGCGGCGGGCCTTGTCTTCGAGGCTCTCGAACTTGCCGTCCTTGAGTGCGACGGCGAGGGCCGTGGCGCCGAAGGACTTGGTCGATGACTTGAGATCGTAGCGGCGTCTCTGGTCGCCCCAGCGCAGGACCGCCCTGCCCCTTCGTGTGATGATGCCGGAGCCGCCGCCCTTGAGCGCGTAGTCGCGCGCGGCGCGAAGCTTCGCCGCGTGCATGCCCATCTGCGCGGGCGTGGCTTCCGGCCATGCAGGCATGGGCCATGGCTCTCCGGCAGCACACAGCGAGGCGACGAGGAACACGAGACAGAGCAGTCGCGAGGATATCATGGGCGCGTCACCGATTCGACAAGGAGCTTGAGGGCCTGGTTCTCCTTCTCCGCTCCACGGGTCTTGGCGTCGTTCCAGCTCAGGACGATGTCGAGGCTGGGGATGAGGACCATGGCCCGGATGCCGCCGTGGCCGAAGGCGCCGTAGGCGTCGGCGGGCGCGTCGGGCCAGTGGCGCTTGCCGTCGCGGTCGAGGCCGTTGGTCCACCACAGCCAGCTATAGCTGCCCACGTGGTCACACTGGTTGTCGGGGATGTTGCGGGAGCCGATGGAGCGCTGGCCTTTGATCATCGCCGTGGCCTTCTTGCCGGCCCTGGGAAGCTTGGCGGGCAGGGGGCTCGCCACGGCCATCGTGGCGAGCTTCTCGCTCAAGAGCTGCCGGCCTCGCCAGTCGCCCTTCCGCAGGTAGAGCAGGCCGAAGCGGCAGAAGTCGCGGGGCGAGACGCCGACGCGGCCGGGCCGATTCCTGGTGCCGAAGGCCATGAACGTCGGTTTGTCCTCGCACTGAAGGACGTCGGTGAGCATGGCGTGGACGACCTTCGCATCCACAGTGTCGTACGTGACGCCGTAGACCTTCAGGAACAGGAGGTCCCAGAAGAGGGCCATCTGCCAGTCGTTGTAGCAGAAGGCGCTGCCGGGCCGCTCGGCGAGGCCGTAGCAGGAAGTCTGGTTGGCGAGGTGGCGCCAGGCGATGTCGCGATCGACGCCCTTCAGGCGCGGCTCAAGAGCAGCGACCGTGTCGTCGAGGCTGGCGATCCGGCCGTCCTCGAGAGCCTTGAACAGGAAGTGGCTGTACCACGGCTTGCAGGCCGACGCCACGTCGCCCCGCCGCGCGGCGTCGCCCCAGGTGTAGACCAGATAGCCGTGCCGGGTCACGCAGCCCCGCCCGCCGCAGGTGTTGCTGAAAGCCTTGAGCTTCGCGGCGTCGAGGCCGACCTCGGCGGGGGACTTCCGCTGCCACGTCTTCTCGGGGTAGACGCCTCCTGCCATGGTCAAGCCCCCGACGAGTGTGACCACCAGAGCGGCGACCGTCTTCATGCTCAGTCCCCCTGGCGGACGCCGACGGTGACGGCGAGGAGCGCGGGGATGGCGCGGTGGCCGTCGGTGCCGAGCGCGACGTCGATGGCCTGGACGGCCACGTCGGGCTTGGGGTTGCGCCACATCATCGAGTAGAGGACGGGGCGCGGGTCGTCGGGCTTGGCGTCGGGGAAGGCCGCGCTCCAGGCCATGCGGGCGCCAGGCAGGTGTGCGGGCTGCTTCTGGAGCCAGTTCTCGACCTGCTCCTCGAGGCGGACGGGGACGTCGGCGGTCGAGCCGTCGGCGTAGTGGACGACGTACTTGAACAGCTCGGGGATACGGAAGTTGCGGCGGCCGCGTTCGCGGTCGCTGACGGGCCGGGTGACGTAGGCGGCGTGGAGGAAGAAGAGCGCGTCGGCCTTGCGCCCGATGGCGATGCCCTTGACGGCCGTCGGCAGGCCCGCCTCGCGGAAGCGCTTGGGCGCCTTCGGGCTCGCCAGCAGGATGCACTTGGGCACGGGCGCCGTGGCATAGTCGCTGACGAAGTAGAGGACGTCGCCGTGGTGCTGCTCGCCGAGTGCGAGGTGGCGCAGGTCGCGGCGGCGATCGCCGAACCAGCCGGGCTTGCCCGCGATCTCCTTGAGGTGGCGGTTGCAGTGCTTCGTCAGGTCGATCGCCTCGTAGCGGACGTTGACGCCGGGCACGACGACCTGGCCGCTGCGCAGGCCGGCGCCCAGGTTCTGGAGCACGGTCGCGAGCAGGCGGGTCTTGCGGGCGCGGTTCGGCTTATTGGGCTCCTCGGCCATCCACTTGATCTGGCAGAGCAGGATGCCGCCCTTGCCGCGCGGGTACGCCACCAGCCCGCCCACGTTGTCGAGCGGGCGCACCTTCGCCGCGTAGCCGGCCGGCATCTGGCGAAGGAACTGGACGTTGTCGATCCCGATGATCCGGTGCACGCCGTCCTCGCGGACGAGCGGCTTGCCGACGATCGACTTGACCTTCAGCGTGATGGACTCGGCGACGCGGCGCGGCGGATCGACCTGGAACTCGTTGATGCCGGTGTTGGGCGGCAGCACGACGTGCATGGCCTTGGCCTCGTCGCCGTCGAACACGACGTCGAGGTCCTTGATGGTCATGTAGAAGGCGTTGTTCCAGATGTTGATCTGCCGGATGGCGGCGGGCTCGCGGAGGCGGAAGGTCCAGGCTGGCAGCTCCTTGCCCGCGATGCCGTGCTGTGCGATGTAGCGCCAGAAGTCGCTGCTGACCATGCCGTTGACGAAGTTGAAGGGGTCGTGGTCGTCGTAGGTGGGCTTGTAGTCGAGGGGGTCGGCGGGGCCGCCGGGCACCTGGCAGAAGGGGGCGACGTCGGCGCCGTCCACCACGTAGCCGTAGACGTGCGGCGAGAGCCAGTAGTCGCCGTGCATGAGGGCGCGGGTGCTGTAGAAGCTGACGTCGCGGTTGCCGAGCGTGGCGGCCGCCGGGTGCTCGCCGGCCTCGAGGGTGACGCGCTCGACGCGGAAGGGCCGGATCTGGTGGTCGAAGCCGACGATGCGGTTGATGGCGCCGAGCCCCTCGGGCGTCAGGCCGCACTGGACGAGCCAGCCGCCAGCCCCGGTGAAGGCGTCGAGGGCCTGGGACGCGGCCCCGAGAGCCTTGAGCTGGGCGGCCGAGGCCTCGACGACGGCGATGCGATGCTTGCGGTCGAGCGCGGCGGCCACGCTCGCGGCCGTCGCGGTGCGGGTGCCGGTGTGGGCGAGCGCGTCGCGGAGCACGGGGCTGTCGGGCGCGCAGACGGCGACGAGGCCCGAGGGCGGCTGGTAGGCGGCGTAGTGCTCGATGAGGTTGCGGAGCAGGTGGTCGGCGGCGGGCTCGGTGTCGAGCTTGTCGCCGAGCCGCATCTGGCAGGCCACGACGACGCCGCTGCCGCAGGGGAACTCGAGGAGTGCCGAGTAGTTGAGGCCGTCGCCGCACTCGATGAGGCTGCGGGCGCCGCCCGCGGGCTTGAGGTAGGCGTGCTTGAACGTCGGCGGGTCGCCCGCCCAGTCCTCGAAGTCGCCCTGCCGCAGGTTGCGGAACACGGGCGTACCGAGCGCCTGGGCGAAGGCGTAGCCGCCGAACCGGCCCGTCGCGCGCACCGGCGCGGGGAGCGCCGTGCCGGCGAGCTGCACCTCCTGCTCGAGCACGATGGCGCGGCCGCCGCGCGCGGCGAAGCCGAGGATCGCCGTCGAGTAGGCCTCCTCGGCACTCAGCGTGTCGGGGCCGACGAGCAGCAGGCCCGTCTTGTCCTTCAGCGCCGCCAGGTCGGCCACCTTCTCACACTTCGCGGCCCGTCGGCTGAGGAACCGTATGAGGATGCCCGAGCGGTCGAATACCAGCGGCTGACCGCCCGCGACGGCCCGGACCGGCGGCAGGATGGCGATGGGCTTGCGGTCCTCGAAGCCCAGCGTCCCGCCCTGCGAGACCCGCAGCACCAGCTCGGCGTCGAGCCGCTCGGCAGACGCCGGCGTCTGGACGCGCAGCGTCCGCTCCAGCCCCGTCCCGGGCTCGATGGTCAGGTGGTCGGTCGCGCCGGCCAGCCGCTTGCCCTCGGCCTCGACGGCCCACTCGAAGGCGACGGGGTCGGGGCGGAACGTGTCGTTGAGTACCTTGACGAGGATCGCGTTCTCGCGGCCGGCGTAGAGGCGGTGGCCGCGCTTGCGGGTGAAGGCGGCGAGGGCGCGGAACGACGTCTCGGCGCCTGGGATCCTGCTGAGCGCGACCCACGGACAGATGGCGCCCACCCCCTGCCAGCGGTAGCCCTCGACGAGCAGCCGCGTGTACTTGGCCGCCGCCAGGTTCGCCTCGTCGCGGCCGCGGAACACCCGGTCGCCCCCGATCCACGCCTGCTGCTCGAGCTTGCCCGCGTAGAAGAAGCACTCGCCGATCAGCATCGGACGCTGCCGGTCCCACGGCCACCGGCTGCTGTGGTTCGCGATCCGCGCCAGGGTGAACGCGTTGTCGGGGTAGGTGTCGCGCGGGCCTTCGGGGTAGTGGGGGCAGTGGACCTCGAGGCGGTTGCCCTTGAGCGCGCCGCCGCCGCCGACCATGTAGGGACGGGTCGGGTCGTTCTTGCGGCCCGCCTCGATGCACGCCAGCATCTTGTCCTCGACCTCGTCGATGATCCCGCCGAAGACGTTCTGCCCGTTGATGTAGATCAGCTCGTTCTCGACGCTGTAGAAGAACACCGACGGGTGGTTGCGGTAGGCCCGGGTGACCTGCTCGATGTGCTCGCGGAAGTTCGCCCACACGAGCGGGTTCCGCAGGTCGTAGTTGATGAACATCCCGTCGATGCAGGTCGAGAGCCGGCCGGGGATGCCGTGGCGATCGTAGAAGTCGAGCCGCGCCTCGCGGTAGGGGAAGTAGCTGCGGGTCACGCGGCCGTGGGAGAAGCGGTAGTAGCGGTTGCCCTCGGCGCGGTAGCGCTTGAGCCATTCCTCGGGCGTGGCCGGCTTGCCCGAGACGTCCACCCAGTTCCAGAAGTTGCGCTTGACGCCGTTGACCCGCACGTGGATGCCGTCGAGGGAGATCTCGCGGAAGCCGAAGGGCTGGACGTGCGTCTCGAGCGGCAGTTCGGCGGCCGCCAGCGTGGTGCGCAGCTCGTAGAGGTCGGGGTCGTCGAGGGGCCACCAGAGCTTGGGGTCGGGCCAGGCGCCGCCGACGGCCGCCTTCGCCTCGCCGCGGGCAGGGACGGTGACGGCGACGGGCTTCGCCTGCCATTCCGCCTCGCCCGTCCTCGTGTGGACGGCCTGGCATCGGAGCGTGACGGCCTGGGGCTTGCCGGTCGTGTTGCGGAGGACAAGGTCGGCGTCGAGCCGCTTGCCCGCGACGCTGGTGCGGACGAAGGCGTCGGCCACGTAGACGGGGCCTGCAACGGTCAGGGTGACGGGGTTGACGATGCCGAAGTCGGTGCCCTGCCCCTCGCCCTTGGCCGAGGGGTAGATGGGCGCGACGAAGCGCCGCCAGCGCAGGTGCGTCCTGGGCGTGTTCCGCGAGCGCTGGATCGGCTCCTTGCGAGCCCCGGGGTCCATGGCGTACCAACTGCTCTTGACCGCGACGGCGATCTCGTTGACCTTCCCAGGCGCGATCCCACCGGTGATATCGATGTCCCACGGCACCAGCACGCCCTTGTGGCTGCCCATGAGCCTGCCGTTGACGAACACGCTGACGATCCAGTTCGTGCCCGAGAAGTGCAGCAGCACGCTGCGGCCCGCGAACCGGCCCGGCACGTCCACCCGGCAGCGGTAGACGGTACGGTGGGCGAAGGTCGTCTCGGCCCGGCCCCACAGCGACATGGGCACACGGATGCCCATCCAGCGGAGCGGGTAGGCCTCGCGCGACGGGATGGCCACGACGGGCTGGTAGGGCTGGTCGTCCATGTTGGCGTCGTCGTAGCGGGCGAGCTGCCACAGGCCGTCGAGGCGCAGCGCCTGCCGCTGGGCGGCGGGCCGGTTGGGCGCGTCGGGGAACCGGAAGACGTGCTCCGCCGCGGCCTGGTCGTCGGCGCCGTCGTAGTGCTGGCCCGGCCGCAGGCGGCCCTCGGGCACCAAGAGGCCCTTGACCAGGGCGAGGCAGTCGAGGGCGACGAGACAGCGCTTGTCGGGGGCGGGCTGGCGGAAGCGCAGATGGAGCGTCGCATCGCCGGGCTTCAGGTCGGCGGCGCCGAGGCGCAGCCAGGCGACCTCCATCCAGTTGCCCAGCTCCATCACGTTCGTCGTGCTGACGTCGGGGCCGACGGGGGTCCACGCGCCGTCGCCGATGCGCCAGGCGAGCGCGGCCCGCGCCCACTCGAAGCCGACCCGCGCCCACAGCTCGTAGCGCCCAGCCTCCGCCACGCGGGCTCGGTAGGCGAGCAGCAGGCCCTCGGCAGGCACCGTCTGCTTCGCCTCGGCCGCGCTCAGGCTCCTGCGCAGCCACTTCCCGCCCGAGAGCAACTGCGGACGCCCCGTCCCCTCGACCTCGAACTCGAAGCTCGCCGTGGCCGGCGTCTCGGCCTCGAGCCACACGTGCACGGGCCCCTGCCCGCCCGCGGCACCCGCCGCGACCACGACGACGATCGCCAAGGCGGCCGCAGCGACCAGGCTCTCCGGCATGCGTGCGCTCATCGGGGGCGGCTCCTTCCATTCCAGGCGGTAGGTATCCGCCCGAAGTCCTACCATCTCGTCCCCCTGCGGTCAAGTGCCATCCGCGCCACGCGCTCGCCCGCGCAGCGCGCCGCTCCGCACCCACCCGCTCAAGCCCCGCGCGTCCCGGCGTGAGGCCCGGCGACCTGCCCGGCCCATGTTGATTCGGCCCATCTCATGTTGACGAACGGCAACATGCCCTAAGTCCTTGCAGGGCTTGGCCGTAGCGCCGCGCTGGGGCCGGCGCGGGCCGGCGCATGTTGACGAAACGCAACATTGAGGGCTGAGCGGCCGGATCGGCAGGAACGATCGCAGGACCGAGCCGCGCTCGTAAGACACTGACAGTGCAGGAGATGCGATCTTTCGCCCAGGATGGCCCGGAGCGGTGCCGACTGGCACGGCGTTTGCTGCTTTTAACGCTATCTTGGACGGAGAGCAAGTACCAAACCGCGATAGTCGCTGACAGAGGAGAGCCTGGACATGACTATTCGGCGTCGCTTGGCGTTGTTCTGCTGGCTCACGCTTCTGAGCCTGCCCATCGCCGTTCAGGCCGACGTGCTCAATCCCGGCTTCGAGGCCCCCGGCCTGACGGGCTGGACGACGTACAACTACACCGCCGGAGACCCAGGCTACGCCGTCCCCCCGGGCCCTCCGTATGGGATGACGCCGGCCGAGGGCAGCGGATTCTGGGCCGACGTGCGCTCGTACGACGGCGCCAGCACCGGCGACCACAAGGGCGTGTACCAGACGGTGCCGACCATCGCCGGCCAGCCCTACACCCTCACGGTCGCTTTGCAGGCGTACAACAGGAACGACAAATTCGAGTATAGCGCCGGCTCGCCATCCGTTCCCAACGGGCCGACCTGGGGCAATGAGGTCAAGATCGGCGTGGACACCGCAGGCTTGGCCGACCCGAAGGGCGCCTCGGTGAGCTACTCCGGCGCCTACGACACGGGCGCCAGGTTCCGGGACGTCTCGATCAACTTCACGGCGACCAGTTCGTCTGCAACCATCTTCCTCGACGCCCATCCCAAGTTCCCGCTCGCCGGGAACTGGTCCGCCTTCGACGACGTCCGCCTGACCGGCCCTGGCGGCATCGCGCCGACCCTCGTCGCCTACTACCCCCTCGACGGCGACACGCTGGACCACTCGGGCAACAACCACCATGGCACCGCTCAGGGCGGCGCCTCCTTCGACGCCGACGTGCCGGCCCAGCTCGGCGGCGGCCAGTCGATGAGCTTCGACGGCAGCAGCGGCTTCGTCGACTGCGGCAACCCCGACGCGCTGAACTTCGGCCTCGAGGACTGGACCGTCTCCGGCTGGATCAAGACCTCCGAAACCACCTCAGGGGACCGCGGCACCCTGTTCAGCAACGGCGGCGACGGCGGCGGCGGGATCCGCTACACCCTGACCCACAACGAAGGCAACAACGGCAGGACCCGACTCGTCACCGACGACAACTCCGAGAAAGCGGAGGCGGAGAGCACCAGCCAGACGAACGACGGGCAGTGGCACCACGTCGTCGCCATCCGGCAGGGCGGCGCGGTCGCCATCTATGTGGATGGCCAGTTGCAGAATGCCGACGATCTGCCCGGCGGGTACGACCTGTCGGGCACGTCGCAGCAGCATGCGCAGATCGGCGCAGGCCGCCAGCAATCCGACAGCTCGCTGATCAAGCAGCTCCTCGGCAAGGCGGACGACGTGGCGATCTGGAGCGCTACGCTGCCCCACGTCGTCATCCAGGGCCTCGCCGACGGCACCTACTCGCCGCTCACCGCCCCATCGGTCGCGCCGCTCTCCGACGCCATCCCGCCGGGCTGGATGCCCACAGGCGAGTCGCTCCTGATCGACATCGGCCCGAGCGGCCAGCGCGTCGAGCCGGGAGGCGTGGGCCTCCCGGGCGCGCCAGGCCACGGAACAGGCGGCGCGAGCTACTCAGCCACGGTGGTCGGCACCTTCAGCGGCGACCCCGTCTCGCTCGCCCTCGACAACGTGGACCAGAACGGCAACCCCACCACCCGCGGGATCGACTGGCGCGACCGCGGCGACTCGCACAACGGCGGAGTCGCGCTCGTCCGCGTCGGCGAGGACCACGTCAAGAACAACGACGGCGTCATCCGCGCCACCCTCGGCGGACTGCCCGAGGGCGAGTTCCTCATCACCGGCTACTTCCTCGATGCCGAGAACTCCCAGTGCGAGGCCATCGAGATCTACGTCTCCGACGCCATCGGCGACGACATCCTCCAGGCCGCCATCGGCGACTCCTCCTTCCCCGCCGGCAACCCCGGCGGCAGCGGCGAGCACGAGCTGATCACCAACACCCTCGAGGCACACAGCGCCAGCTTCCTGATCACCTCCAACGGCCGCGACCCCATCGAGATCGTTTTCAACGGCTCGCAGGCCGGGGACCACGAACTCCCGCTCAGCGGCCTCCGCATCCAGGAGATCTACATCCCCGAGCCCGCCACCCTCAGCCTCCTCGGCCTCGGCGCCCTGGCCCTGCTCCGCCGCCGGCGCCGCCGCGCCTAGCCGACGCACACAGCGTTCAGAACCGCAGAGCCCCCGGCCCCCCGCCGGGGGCTCTCGCATGTCAGGGCATCGCCGCCGCCCCGAGCGGGGCTGCCAGGCTGTGCACGACAATCCCCCGGAGCGCCTGGCCGCTCGCCACACAGCCCCCACCACCGGCCAGTGGTACGAGCTGCGGCGACCAGAACGACACGCGCACCACGTAGCGTAAGCGTCCCGCTTGCGGGCATCGACGACGGCTAGCATATGGACTGCGGCGGCTCGACGCCGCTCTCGCTACCCGGGGAGCGGGCGAAACGCAACAGGTCCGGGTCGTCCGCGACGAGTGTGCCTGCTGGCTCGTCGTGCCGCGGAGCGGCGGCCCCCGCGTCCCCACGCGGAGCGTAGGGCCGAGCGCAAGATGCATCAAACACCGTGCCACGGGCATCTTGCCCGTGCTGCACAGGCTGGAAGCCTGTGCCACCGGTCTGGGTGGAGCATTCCTCCGTCGCACGGGCATCTTGCCCGTGGTCAGCGAGCGCGGAGACGGGTGGGGCGTAGCGTAAGCGTCCCGCTTGCGAGGACTCACGACGAGCGGGACGCTCGTCGCCGCGATCGAGCCGCTCTGTGCAACGGCGAGCCAGGCCGCCGAGGGCCGACGGCGTGGTGCGAGAGCTCCCCCCTCTGCCGTGCACAGCCTAGGGCGCTTCGGGCTCGGGCGGCTTCGGCGGCTTCTTGGCGGGCTTCTCGGCGAGGAGCGCGTCGAGCGCCTTGTCGAAGAGCTTCTCGGCGCGGGCGAGGGCCTTGGCCTTGTCCTTCTCGCGTGCCTGGGCCTCCTCGCTCAGGCGCGAGAGGCGTCGCTCCTCGCGCTCGCGGAGTCGCAGGTCGCGCAGGTCGAGCTTGTCCTGGCGCTTCAGCGCGGCCTCCCCGGCCTTCGGCTTGTCGGCGTAGGTGGACATCTTCATGAGGCGCAGCAGCTTCGGCGGGCGCATGGGGAAGGCGGCGCCCTTGTTCCGCTTGTCCTTCTTCCACGCCTCCGCGGCGTCGCGGTAGGCCTGCTTGAGCGCCTTGTTCTTTCTCGCCACCTCGGCCACCACCTCGCCGTACTGGCTGACCGGGATGATGCGGTAGCACACGGTGCCCTTGTAGTCCGTCCGCTGGTAGACGACGTACTTGCCCGTCTCGGCGGTCGGCTCCGCCTCGTCCTCGGCTGCGGGCGCCACGCCGCCGACACACATCAGCACGCCCAGCCACGCGAGCCTCATCGCTCGACTCCTGTGCCCTCCCCTGCCACCAGGTCTCACCGCTGCGCCCACAGCATACAGCCCGGCCAGCCGCTCGGTCAAGGGCCGGCGGCGCGCGGCCCGCGGCGGGCTAGTGTCCTGACCGACAAGAACCCTCCATAAGTCGGCGGGGCAGAGCAGAC
>CBFDBL010000141.1:0-11043 GCA_965603035.1 uncultured bacterium | reverse complement strand
GTGCGCGGCTCGTCGCTGTGGTTCACGGCCACGAGCAGCCAGGCGCCGTCGCACGCGCGCAGGCCGGCCTCCAGCGCGGCCTCCTCCGCGCGCACGCGCGGCCGGATCCCGCGCTCCGCCAGTGCCTCGCCCACCGCGCGGCTCAGAGCGCGCGCCGCCAGCACGTCGCCGCGCTCGAGCGTCCGGCGATAGGTCCCAGCGATCTCCGCCGAGAACAGCGTCGTCCGCCCCGCGCCGAAGGCTCGCCGACGCTCCGTCACCGCCTCGAATACCGGCGTCTCCGCCGTCCCGAAGAAGCCCTCGGGCCACGGCAGCGCACGCCCCTTCTCGTCCTCCAGCGCCGCACCGTCCGCCAGCAGCAGCCCGCCGCGCTCGACGAACGCCACGAGCTGACGGGCCGCCTTCTTCGGCAGCATCCGCGTGCCCAGGATGGCCACCGCATCGTAGGCCTCGATCCGCTCGTCGCGCGCCAGCCGCTGGTGCACCAGGTCCACTTCGCCGAAGGCCGCACAGAGCAGCTCGAAGGCGTCGAGCAGCCCGGCGCCGTCGGTGCCGAGCGCCTGGGTGAACGGGAAGAGCAGCGCGACGCGTGCCTGGGGCCGTTGGGAGCGTGCGAGCAGCGGCCCGGCCTTCGCGATGCGGGCGAAGAGTCGCCCGAGCGCCTTGCCCAGCGGCGGCTGTCGGCTCTCGGCGAGGAAGCGCGGGTTGTCGGCGACTCGCAGGTGGCAGGCGCCGTGAGCGAGGGCCGTGAAGGCCGCCTCGGCTGGGGGCAGCGCCTCGACCGCGAGATCGACGAGCGCGCCGAAGGGCTTGGCGAAGGCGGCACACAGCGCGCGGTGCCCGCTGAGCGACAGGCGGAAGGTCGCGACGTCGCGCTCGGGCGCCACCTCGACGACCTCGCACGCGCGGATCCACGAGTGGGCGTCGCTGTAGGCGCCACGCCGGCCTGGGCACAGGAAGCTGTCGGCGCCGAACGGGAGGGACAGGCGCAGGCCCGGCGCGGCCTCGTCGCGCAGGCCCCGCAGCAGCGCGTAGACGTGCCACCAGTAGGAGCTGATGAACGAGCAGAGCGCGTGGTGCTCGGCGGGCTCGGCGGGCTCGGCGTCGTCGCTGGGCATCTCGCGGCCCAGGTTGCGCTGGTAGGCGGCCGCGCACGCCTCGCAGCGGCAGAGCTGCTCGGAGCGCACGGAGGCCTCGGGCACGATCTCGTGGAACAGCAGCCGGGGCACCCGCGCCGCCGCGGCCGCGATGGGCTGCGTCTGCTCGTCGAGCGCGCGGCGGAACCCGCCGGTGAGCGGGCATGGGGTCAGCGGCGCCGTCGTCTTCAGGCCCGGCACCAGGCTGTGGCGGTGGTGGGCGAGCGCGAGGCCGGCCCGGAGCGCCTGCTCCTCCGCATACGCCAGCATCGCCTGCAAGTGCTGGCGCTCGCCCCACACCGTCACCACGGGGCCGGGGAACGACAGCGTGTTGACCCCGGCCTCCGCGAGCCCGGCGATGGACCGCTCGGCAGAGGCCCGGTCGAGATGGTAGCCGCCCTCGGCGATCAGCGGGAAGAGCGCCTCGCCCCCTCCCGGCGGCAGCACCCACACCTCCTCCTCGGCCTCGTCCGCCAGCCCGCCGCCGAAGCGCAGCTCCGCACGCAGCCGGTACCGCCCGGGCCGCAGGCGCGGCACGGCGACCTCGTAGGCGGCGTCCTCGTAGCCGCTGCCCGCCCAGCTCAGCGTCCGCTCCTCGCAAGCCACCACGATCGAGCCGGCGGCGTCGAGCAGCGCCAGCGCCACGTGCACCTGGAGCGGCGGGACCCGCCGCTCGCTGAACGCGTGGACCCGGACCCGCGCCGTCTCGCCTGGCAGCAGGCAGCGGCGGCCGCAGGCCAGCTCGAGCGACACGCGCGTGGGGTTGACGACCACGAGGCCCGCCTCCGCGCGGCCCAGCTCGCGGCCGCCCAGGTCGCACAGCGTGGCCGAGACGTAGTGCAGGCCGTCGGCGCGTGGGTCGCCGGGCACGCGGAACGAGAAGATGGCCTCGTGCGCCGCGGCGATGTGGCAGCGCGAGGCGTCCTCGTGCACGACCTCGCCCTCGCGGGTCAGCCGCGTGACGAGCCGCGCGTCGGTCGGCTCGGAGGCCTTCAGCAGCACCTTCCCGAAGTGGTCGCTGCCCGTCGTCACCTCGCGGGTCGGCAGCACGAACGCGTCGATCCACGCAGCGTGCTGCTCCTTGGCCATCCACGCCACCGCGTTGCGCACGAAGTCGTCGAACGCGTCGCCCGTGAAGAACCAGCCGTACTCCGCCTCCTCGCACTCCGGGTACGACGCCAGCACGACCACGCGGCCATAGCCGAACTCGCCGGCCACCGCCAGAGGCAGGTCGCTCACCGTCAGCGCCACCGCGGCGCCAGGCTTCGGCTCCACCGGGTGCACCTTGCTGATGTAGCCCAGCGGCTCGGGCAGGCCCCGCCCGATGGGGTGCGCCGTCGCGTGAGGCAGCGCGTTGACCTCCACGTCCAGGCCCCGCCGCACCTCGACCGGCAGCATCACCGCCAGCGGCAGGTACGTCCCCTCGGCGTTCCCGAAGCTGTGGCTCCCGCCCAGCAGCATCAGCGCGCCGCCGCGCTCGACGAACGCGATCAGCGCCAGGCACTCCCGCGGCGAGAGCACCAGCGGGTCCACCCCCGCGAGGACGACGAGGTCGTAGCCGTTCAGGCGCGCCAGGCCGCGCTGCTCGGGGTCGTACCCCAGCGGCTCGAGCGGCACGCGCAGCCCGCGGAAGAGCGCCACGTCGAGCGCCTGGGGCGGCTGCCGCAGCGACGCCAGCGCCGCCTCGACGCAGTAGTTCCCATTGTCTGAGGGTCGCACGTAGAAGACGCGCATGGTCGTGCACCACTCCCACGATGCCCGCCCTTGTGAGCGGGAGACCGTTGCCGCGCGGACGGGCTATCCGAAGCTCTCGACGGCGCTGGCCACCGCGCGCAGGAACCGCGCCGCGGTGGTGCCGTTGAGCACGCGGTGGTCGAAGGCGACGGCGAGGGTCGCGACGGGCGCGACGGCCAGCTCGCCGTTGCGGACGACGGGCCTCGGGCGGATGCTGCCCATGGCGAGGATCGCGCTCTGGCGGTCGTTGATGATGGGCACGAAGCGGTCGATGCCGAGCGCGCTCTGGTCGGTGACGGTGAAGGTCGCATCGGCGAGGTCGGCGGGGCCGAGCTCGTGTGCCGCCAGTTTCTCGGCCAGTGCCGCCGCCTCGGCCGCGAGCTCGGCCAGCGGCTTGCGGTCCGCGTCGCGGAGCACCGGCACCAGGACGCCCTCGTCGCGCTCGATGTCGAAGGCGAGGCCGATGTGGATCGGCTCGTAGAGCACCACGGCGTCGTCGGTGAAGCGCGCGTTGAGCAGGCGATGCTCGGGCAGTGCCCTGGCCGCGGCGTGGACGAGCACGTCGCGCGGCTGGACGTCGATGCCCGCTTCCTCGCGGAGCCTGGGCAGCGCCGCCTCGACGGCCGAGAACTCGACGTCCATCGCAAGATACGACGCGGCAACGTTGCGGGTCGTGTGCGTGAGGTGCGCGGCGAGAGCCCGCTTGAGCGGGCTGAGCGGGATCTTCTCGAGCACGGCCGGGCCTGCGACCTGCGCGGCGGCGCGGCGCACGTCGTCCTCGGAGACGCGGCCGTCGGGCCGCGACGCCACGACGCTCGCGAGCGCGACGCTGAGCCGCTTGGCCAGCCGCCGCGCGCCGAACGACGCCTTCACCGTCGGCGCCGGCGCGGCCGCAGGCTCGGCGCCCAGGGCCTCCTGCGGTGGGATCTCGTCGTCGGGCTCCGCGATCACGGCGATCGTATGGCCCACGGGGACCACGCTGTTGGCGGGGGCGTAGACCTTCCGCAGGATGCCGGCGCCCTCGGCCATGACCTCGACCGCCGCCTTGTCGGTGATCGCCTCGAACAGCAGCTCGCCCGCCTCGACGCGTTCGCCTTCGGCCTTGAACCACTGGCCGACCGTGGCCTCCTCGATGTTCGCGGCCAGCTTGGGGAGAATGACCCGGGTGACCATGCAGAGGCTCCGCTAGATGAGGCTCTCGACGGCCTCGACGATCTTCTCGACGGAAGGCAGCACCGCCTGCTCGAGGGTGGGGCTGCACGGGATCGGGACGTCCTCGCAGGCGACCCTGCGGATCGGGGAATCGAGGTGCTCGAAGGCGCGTTCGGCGATGAGCGCGGCCACCTCGGCGCCGACGCCGCAGCGCCGCGTGTCCTCCTCGACGACGACCGCGCGCGACGTCTTCGCGACCGAGGCCAGCAGCGCCTCGACGTCCAGCGGCGCCAGCGATCGCAGATCGAGCACCTCGCAGCTCATGCCCGCCTCGTCGAGTGCGGCGGCGGCCTCGAGCGCCAGGTGCGTCATGCGCGAGTAGGCGACCAGCGTCACGTCCTCACCCGCGCGCACCACCTGCGCCGTGCCGATGGGCGCCACCTCGGCCGCGTCGGGCACCTCGCCGCGCGCGCCGTAGAGCAGCTTGCTCTCGATGCAGAGCACGGGGTTGTCGTCGCGGATCGCCGCCTTGAGCAGCCCGCGGGCGTCGCGCGGCGTCGCCGGCGCGATGACCTTCAGGCCAGGCGTGTGCATGAACCAGGCCTCGAGACTCTGCGAGTGGCTCGCACCGTAGCCCCGGCCCGCGCCGGCAGGGCAGCGGACGACCATCGGCACCTTCGCCTGCCCGCCGTAGATGTAGTGCAGCTTCGCCGCGTGGTTGCAGAGCTGGTCCATCGCCAGCGTGATGAAGTCCATGAACATGATCTCGACCACCGGCCGCAGGCCCGTGAGCGCGGCGCCGACCGCCACGCCCACGAAGCTGTTCTCGGAGATCGGCGTGTTGATGACTCGCTGGGGGCCGAACCGCCCGGCGAGGTCGCGTGTGACGCGGAACGCGCCGCCGTACTGCGCAATGTCCTCGCCGAGCAACACCACGCGCTCGTCGCGCTCCATCTCCTCGACGAGCGCCAGGCGGATCGCGTCGCTGTAGGTCATCTCAGGCATCGGGGGCTCACTCGGCGTAGACGTCCTGTGTGGCCAGCAGCGGGTCGAGAGGCGGACTGGCCTCGGCAAAGGCCAGCGCGGCGTCGATGGTCGCGAGCACTTCGGCGTCCATCTCGCCGAGGGCCTCCGCGGTCAGGTCGCCGGCATCGAGGAGGCGCTGCTCGGAGCGTCGGATGGGGTCGCGGGCCATCCAGGCGTCCTCCTCGGCGTCGGTACGGTACTCGCACTGGTCGCTCTTCGAGTGGCCGCGGTGGCGATAGGTCTCGCACTCGAGGAGGGTCGGGCCATCGCCCCTGCGCGCGGCCGCGACGGCCTCGGCGACGGCGTCGCGCACGGCGAGCACATCGTTCCCGTCGAGGGTGGCGGCGGGCATGTTGTAGGCGACGGCGCGCTGGGCGAGGTGCTGCACGGAGGTCACGTCGCGGATGTCGGTGGACATGGCGTAGAGGTTGTTCTCGCAGAGATAGACGATGGGCAGCTTCCAGGTGGCGGCCATGTTGAGGGATTCGTGGAAGGTGCCCTGGTTGGTCGCGCCGTCGCCGAAGAAGCTCAGGACGACCTGCCCCGTGCCCCGGAGCCTGGCTGAGAGCGCGGCGCCGGTGGCGATGGGGATGCCGCCGCCGGTGATGCCGTTGGTGCCGAGGAAGCCGTGGGCGAGGCTCGCGACGTGCTGGGTGCCGCCCTTGCCCTGGCAGTAGCCGTCGCGGCGGCCCAGCAGCTCGGCCATGAGGCGGTTGGGGTCGAGGCCCTTGGCAAGGGCCAGGCCGTGGCCGCGGTGGCTCCCGCTGGCCAGATCCGTCGGCTCGATAGCTGCACAAGCCCCAACGGGAATAGCCTCCTGGCCGATGCACAGGTGGGTCGTTCCGTGGATGCGCGCCTCGACAAACAGGCGGTCGATCCGCTCCTCGAAGGCCCGGATCACCTTCATCTGACGCAGGAAGTGTAGTTCGCCGAACGACATGCGCGCTCCACCCGCCCATTCGGCTGCGGAACCCCGATTATACCGATTCGCTCCGCCCGTTCAAGGAACGCCAGTTTCGCTCGGCCTGTCGGGAGAGGCCTGGCCACGCCTGCCGAGGTCTCGCGCGCCGGGGCTGGCCGTCCCCGTTGAGCCCGCTCCGCGGGAAATGAAAGCGGTGTCGAGCCACCGCAGTCCATAGGAGACCTCGCGCCGCGGGCAAGGTGCGAGGACGTGACCTTTGGACTGCGGGCGGGGGTCTTGTGGGGTGGTGGGGACTTTTGGAGGGGGGCGGCTCCACGCCGCTCTGGCTCCCAGCGGAGCGGCCGAACCGCCCTCTGGCCCCGCAGCCGGCGCTTGCTCTGCGAGATTCTGCCGGCATGATGCGGGCTGTGACCGCACAGAGCGTTGACCCCCGCCGCGCGGCGCGGTATATTGCGGGAGGGGAGCGGACAGTGCCGAGGCATGGCTGCGGCGGAGCCGACTCGATGAAGGTCGCCCTGATCAACCCGCCCGCCGAGCAGACCCTGGTGGGGAACAACCCGGCGTTCCTCGACGAGGAGCGCGGCTGCAACCCGCCGCTCGGCCTGCTCTACATCGCCGCCGTGCTCGAGCGGCAGAGCGACCACGAGGTCGCCGTGATCGATGCCATGGCCGAAGGGCTGAGCTACGAGGCCCTCGGCCCGCGCGTCGCCGCCGAGGCGCCCGACCTGGTGGGCGTCACGACGATGACCTTCACCCTCCTCGACGCGGTGCACACCGTGGCGGTGGTGCGGCAGTCGGCGCCCGACGCGAAGGTCATCCTGGGCGGGCCGCACGTCCACCTTTTCCCACGTGAGTCCCTCGAACTGCCGGGCGTGGACTTCGCGATGCGAGGGGAGGGCGACGTCCAGTTCCTCGAGCTGTGCAACCGCCTGGGCGAGCCCGACCGCTGGGACGAGGTGGGCGGCCTGACCTTCCGCCGCGACGGCGAGATCGTCGAGACCCCGCTCGCCCCGCCCATCGACGACCTCGACACCCTGCCGTTCCCCGCCCGCCACCTCACCGACGTCCGCCGCTACAGCTCCGTGCTCGCCCGCCGTCAGCCGGTCACGACCATGTTCACGAGCCGCGGTTGCCCCTACCGCTGCGCCTTCTGCGACAGGCCCCACCTGGGCAAGAAGTTCCGCGCGCGGTCCGCCGCCAACGTCGTCGATGAGATGGAGTGGTGCCTCGAGCTGGGCATCCACGAGGTCCTCGTCTACGACGACACCTTCACCGTCAAGCGGCAGCGGGTGCTCGACGTGTGCGGCGAGATCCAGCGCCGCGGCCTCGACGTGGGCTGGGACATCCGCGCCCGCGTGGACACCGTGGACGAGGAGATGCTCACGGCCCTGCGCGCCGCGGGCTGCGAGCGCATCCACTACGGCGTCGAGGCCGGCAGCGACCACTTCATGAAGGTACTCCGCAAAGGCATCACGGTCGAGGACGCGCGCCGCGCCTTCCGCGCCACCAAGAAGGCGGGCATCTGCACCCTCGCCTACTTCATGATCGGCATCCCAGGCGAGAGCGAGGACGACGTCCGCCAGACCTGGCGCCTCGCCCGCGAGCTCGGCCCCGACTTCGTCCACATCACCATCCTCTGTCCCTTCCCTGGCACCGAGATCTACCGCAACGCCCTCGCCGAAGGCGTCTACGAGACCGACCACTGGCTCGACTTCGCCCGCAACCCCCAGCCGGGCTTCCAGCCGAAGTACTGGACGCGCGAGCTGCCCGCCGCGCGTCTCGAGGACTTCTACACGCGCCCCGGCTACATCGCCAGGCAGATGCTCAAGATCCGTTCCTGGCGCGAGCTTCGCGCCAAGATCCGCGCCGGCCTCCGCGTCCTGTTCCTGCCGGGCGGCTGAGGAACTGATGTGTGCGAGAGCAACCCGCTTCAGCGGGTTTGCGGCTCGGCTTCAGCCGAGCCTGTAGCCTGGCGTTTGAACGCCACGTCAGCGATGGCGGCATCCCCCAATCCCCAGCCCGTTTCAACGGGCGGCAGAATGGTGGACGGCCGAAGCCAGCGGAGCGGGAAGCCCGTTGAAACGGGCTGGGTTGTGGTGTGGGGCCCGCCGAGTCGTGACGCTGAAGCGTCACGCTACGGCGGCAGCTTGAAGCTGCCGCGAAAGCCCACTGAAGTGGGCTGTATCGGCGCGGTCGCAGGCCGACGCCTTGCTGCGCCGCGTCGGTCAGACGGGCGGGCTGCTGTGGCGGCTGCGGAACTGAGCGAAGCCCGAAGGGCTGACAGGATTCGGCCGGCGGCTTGAGCCGCCGGATCGGGGTGGGCAAGCGGCGTCTAGTCCCGAAGGGACGGCAGGACGTGCCAGGGGGGTGCGATGCACATGGTTGCCTCTGTCGCCCCTGTCGGGGCTTGGGATGGGGGGCGCGCCGATCCGTAGGCTGAAGCCTACGGCTAAGTCCTGTCGCCCCATGCGGGGCTTGGGAGCGGGCGGCCTGCTCTGGCGGCTGCGGAACTGAGGAGGGCGACGATGCGAGGACGACGCGGCCTGACGCTGGTGGAAGCGCTGGTGACGGTGGCCATCGTGGCGGTCATTGCCCTCTTCGCTGCCTGCCTGCTGTGGCGACTGGAGGCGGCGCGGGAGGAGGCGCGGGTCATTCGCTGCCGGTGGAACCTGAACCACCTCGGGAAAGGGATGGCGACCTACCTGAACGAGCACGGGGGGAACCGCTTCTACCCCTATCCCATGGGGCAGGGGACGCGGCCCGATACGTTCAACGGCGCCGAGTGGCTGGCCGCGCTCTACTGGTCCGAGGTCACTCCCGACCCTGACCTCTTCATCTGCCCGAGCTCGCCCGATCCCCCGCACGGCGGCACCGCGTTCGGAGCCCATCGTGCGGGGCCGGCCTTCGGCTCGCAGACCGTCAGCTACGCCGCGATGCACCATCGCAGTGGCAGCTTCCCCCAGGACCCTGCGCGCGGCCGGGCCGTGACCGTTGGCCCCGCCGACTGGCGGGTCGCCACGGACGCCAGCGGCAAGGTGGCGGCCGGCGCTCTCCGCGACGACTTCCCGCCCAGCCTGCCCATGGCCTCCGACGACACCCAGGGCGCCATCAACCACGGCAAGGGCCACAACGGCGGCATGGCGGTGGCCTTCTTCGACAGCCATGTCGAGTTCATTGGCAACAGCGAGATCGACGTCCAGCGGGGCGTCGGCACGCCTGGCAGCCTGCTGTGGCAACTGCGGAACTGAGCGAAGCCCGAAGGGCTGACAGGATTCGGCCGGCGGCTTGAGCCGCCGGATCGGGGTGGGCAAGCGGCGTCTAGTCCCGAAGGGACGGCAGGACGTGCCAGGGGGGTGCGATGCACATGGTTGCCTCTGTCGCCCCTGTCGGGGCTTGGGATGGGGGGCGCGCCGATCCGTAGGCTGAAGCCTACGGCTAAGTCCTGTCGCCCCATGCGGGGCTTGGGGAGGGACGGCCCGCCGTGGCGGCTGCGGAACTGAGGAGATGGCGGATGGGGGCGAGACGCGGGCTGACGCTGGCGGAACTGGTGGTGACACTGATCGTCGTGGCGGTCGTTGCCGTTGGTGTGGTCTGGCTGCTGTGGCGGCTGGAGGCGACGCGGGAGGAGGCGCGGCGCATTCGATGCAGGAACAACCTCAACTCGCTGGCGAAGGGCATGGCTGTCTACCTCAACGAGCACGGCGGTGACCGGTGGTTCCCCTTCCCGCTGGGCCTGGGCGCCTCGACGGACGACTTCAACGGCGCGGAGTGGCTCGCCGCGCTCTACTGGTCCGGGGTCCTCCCCGACCCGCAGGTCTACCTGTGCCCGAGCACCACCGACCGCAACGCAGGCGGCCGCGACATCGGCGCGGCGCGCGCCGGCCCCGCCTTTGGCTCCCAGACGGTCAGCTACGCCGCGATGCACTATCGCTGTGGAGCCGAGACGGACGCGCCGGCGGGTTCGGGCCATCGGGATTGGTCCCATGATCGTCCTGACGAATGGAGCGGGTGGCGTGATTTCCGCGTCGCCACCGACCGGAGCGGCCGCCCGACGCCGGGAGCCATCCGCGACGACTACCCGCCCAACCTGCCCATGGCGAGCGACGACACCCAGGGCACCATCAACCACGGGCGCCGGGGACGGCGCGGGGTGGTGGTCCTCTTCTTCGACAGCCACGTGGAGTTCTGGGAAGAGCCCGCGATCGACCCCGCCAACGCCGTCGGCCGCAAGCCCGGGCCGCTGTGGCTGCTGAGCAACTGAGCGAGGGGACGATGAGCAGACGACGGGGCCTGACGCTCGTGGAGTTCGTGCTCACCCTGGTGGTTGTCGCCGTGGTGGGCACGATCTTGCTGGTGGTGCTGGTGCGTCGGGCGAGGATCGCGCGCGCCTACTCCCAGAGCATACGCTGCCGCAACTACCTCAACGGGTTGGCCAAGGGGATGGCGACGTACCTCAACGAGTACGGCGACAACCGCTGGTATCCCTGCCCGCTCGGGCGCGGCACGCGGCCCGGCGACTACAACGGCGCCGAGTGGCTCGCGAGCCTCTACTGGTCGGGCGTCGTGCCTGACCCGGGCGTCTTCGTGTGCCCGGCCTCGCCGGACAGGAACGCGCTCGGCCGCGATCTGGGCACCCACCGTGCCGTCCCTGGGCGCTTCGGCTCGCAGACGGTCAGCTACGCGGCGATGCACTACTACAGCCTCACCGATGCCGACGGGCTCCCCACCCCCGGCGCAATCCGCGACGACTTCCCGCCCAACATGCCCGTGGCCTCCGACGACACCGAGGGCACTATCAACCACGGCAAGGCCGACAAAGGTGGCATGTGCGTCCTTTTCTTCGACAGCCACGTCGAGTTCAGGACCAACGCCGAGCTGAACCTCGAGACGTCCGTCGGCGACCGCAGCGGCGGCCCGCATCACTACGCAGAGAAGTCGATCCTCTGGCAGTTGCGGAACTGACCTCGCCCACCACTCGTCCCGATGCTCCAGCGTCGGGACGCCCCGGACCAACGCTCATGGTCATCAATGAGTTCTGTGGACAGGCCTCCACTGCGTGTCATCCTGAGCCCA
>CBFDBL010000140.1:0-11125 GCA_965603035.1 uncultured bacterium | reverse complement strand
GGGGCGAAAGGCGGCCGCTGGCGGCGAAAGCTGGTGAGAAATGCGGGCTAGAGCGAGCAGATGACCCCACGCTGGGCCTGGGTGAGCGACTCGGCGACGATGTGTCTGCCCGCACCCCGGAGGAGGGGCACCGAGACCGATGCGTCGGCGAAGACGCCCAGCGCGGAATCGTAGCCGCGCGTGAGCAGCTTGACCAGGGCGACGCCGATCCGCCCGGTGAGGGCCGCGCCGCTGCGGAACGGTCGCGACCACGACGCCTCGCCGGACCCCGTCACCCCGCCGACGGGCGTCGGGCCGCTCTCGTCGTGCGACACCGTGCCGCGGAGCAGGCCCGCGTAGGTGTTGCGAAACTCCTGGCTCTCGAGGTCCAGACCCAGGGCAGCGATGAAGACCGCTTCCTTGGCCGTTTGGTACCCACGGTTGTTCCGCGCCGCGATCTGGAGGGCCTGGAGGAGCGAGATCTGCACCTCAGGCCCGACCTGGGCGATCGGTGTGCCCGGGGTGCCAGCCGCCGGGGGCTTGCGATTGCCCGGCCAGTGGGGCACGGGCTTCAGTTGATCCGTGCCCAGCGACGCCGGTCCGGACACCTGAAGGTCCTGGGCAAGCAGGAGGCGACGGCGCAGCGCATCGGCAGGCGTCTCGATGGTGAACGGCTCGCTGCGCCCGATGGCGTGGCCCTGACTGTGCTGGATGATGTCATCCGCCACGTCGTCGGCCTCGACGCGCCAGGCCAGGAGCGGCTTGCATCCGCCACCGTCAGGCACGCCAGGGCCACTGCCGTCACCGCCAGGATACTGCTTGCACGATTGCGGAATGCTGCTCGTCTGTGGTCCATCTCATCTCTTCGTGTCGGACACAGTCTCTCGTTTCTGGGTGGTCTTCCCAGCGGAGACTCCCCATTTCCCTCCTGGGCAGCCGCATCGGCGAGTCCTCGCTGCTGATCGTAGTCCCGCCCTTTCCCGAATGTAAGCGCAACCGCCGCCCACGCGTCCAGAGCGGGGCACCGAGCCCCGCCTGCAAAACGCGACCTGTGCCTGCCGTTGGCCTCACATCTCGGCCGGCAGCTCGCCCGTGTGGAAGATGACCTCGTCGAGCCAGATGATGTTGGCCTCCTCCTGCTGGGAGTAGGCGGACAGGCCGATGGAGTAGACCTCTTTGGCGTCGATGGTCTTGAGTTGTTCCTGGACCTGGTCGCTGAGGGTCACCTTGCGCCACTGGGTCGTGACCCGGATGGGGATGCTGACGTTGATGCGGCCACCCTCGACCGCGTGGCTCGCCCGGATCGTCACCGCGCACTGGCCGGCGCGGGCGCCCTTGATCCAGAAGGTGGTGAACTTGTGCTTCGACAGGTCAGCCGGCCGCTCGTAATCGCCCGAGGGGTTGAAGCTGGCGGCGACCCACGTGCCCTTGGCGTGGTAGGCCCACTTGAGCGAGAAGGGCGTGCCGGCCGCCCCCGTCCAGGGGTCGATGGCGACGACCGACGAGCTGACGGGGCTGCCGGCAACGCCGTGCCATCGCGCGCGCGGGAAGAGCGCCGAGCCGAGCAGGTTGCCACGGTCAAAGGTGCTCATCGGCACGGTCTCGGCCACAGGCTTCGCCTTGTACGGCTCCTCGAACTTGGTCAGCGAGACGATGAAGCCCTCCGCGTCGCCGATCTGCACCTTCACGATGCCCACACCAGGGGCGATCCAGTTCTTCCGCGTCCCCTCGGCGCGCTCCTCGACGCACACCAGGCAGGTGTACTTGCCCGCGGGCACCTCGACCGCCTCGGGGCCTTCGACCCGCCCCTTCGCGTTGCCCGTCACTGCCTCGTACTCATACTCGAGGCCCTTCTTGAGCGGCAAGGGGTACCGCCATGACGGGCGCTCGGCCCCAAAGCCAGGGTAGAACGCGACGTGGCCCTCGCCCTTCTCGACCCAGCTTCCGGGCACCTGTATCGTCCCGAGCAGCACGCTCTCCCGCGCGAGCACGACCTTGCCGACTCGGTGTGCGCCGACCACCGCCGAGCGCAACTGGCCGCGCGGCTCACCGCCGACGGTGGCGATCTGGTATGTCGCTCGCCGTCCGACCTCGAGCGGGAAGTCGGCCGCGGTGATCACCACCTCGCCCGCCGACGCGCCGACCTGGGCCAACGCGATCGCCAGGCAAACGACCTGCGTCCTGAGCATTCCCATCTCCGTCTCCTTTCCCCTTTGCGTGAATTGCGCGAACTGGGATTCCCCATCTGGCCTCTGCCCTCATGCTGCACCAGCAGCCGCGAACTCTCGTCGCGATCGGCCATCCGGATGCTCCTCTACCACTTACTGACTCAGGACGCAAGATCCTGACATGGGAATCTGGGAACGGTGCTGGACTACCACTTCCTTGCCAACCGCCGGGTCATGGAAAGAAGGACCTGGGATGCAGCAGATTGCGCTTGCGCTTGACATCGCCGTCGCGCGACGGTACCCTGCTGAGCAGTGTCGGCTCCGCATATTCTGAGCGCTGGCCTGCCTGGATCGCTGCGGGGTGGTGCAGACGATCCACGCGCCCGACGACTAGCCGCGGGCCGATGCCCGCGCCGCGTTCCCACCCAGAGGAGGAGGACCCCAGCATGGCAACGGCCGATAATCTGGCAGAGGCCTTCGCCGGAGAGAGCCAGGCGAACCGCACGTACCTGGCGTTCGCGAAGAAGGCGGAGAAGGACGGCTTCCCGATGGTGGCCCGCCTGTTCCGAGCGGCCGCGGCGGCCGAGACGGTGCACGCGCACGCACACCTGCGGGTGATGAAGGGCGTGAAGACGACGGCCGAGAACGTCCAGGCCGCGATGGATGGCGAGGGCTTCGAGTTCCAGGAGATGTACCCCAAGTTCGTCGCCGAGGCCGAGAGCGAGGGCAACCAGCCGGCCGTGACGTCGTTCCGCTTCGCCATGGCCGTCGAGGAGGTGCACCACGGCCTCTACGGCCAGGCGCTCGAGGCGGTGCAGGCCGGCAGCGATCTGCCCGACGCGCCCATGTGGATCTGCCCCATCTGCGGCAACACCTTCCTGGGCGAGGCGCCCGACAAGTGCCCCGTGTGCTCGACGCCGAGCAAGCGGTTCGACGCGATCGCCTGAGCGACTGACGCCTGCCACACCTGCTCGAGCGGCGTCCTGCCCGCGGCCGACGTCGTCGAGCACCTTGCCGGACGCGCCTGAGTCGCCGTCCCGCCAGGCCCCTTGCGGCGGGCGGGGCCTCCCCCTACCGCGGCCTGTGGCCGCAACCAGAGAGGAAAACTCGGACTGGGCACACTAGAAAGCAAAGCCAACCCTGTTGGTTTTGTTTGTCTCTTCAAGAGGGCCGCAGCAACCCCATCTGCCGGGGAAGAGCAGGACTTACTGGATCGACCGCGGAGCCGCTCGATCCCATAAGGTGTGCCCAGCCCGAGTTTTCCTCCGCCGAACATGCGCCCAAGATGCTCGCATCTTGCGCTGGAAGACTCTATAATCCGCGTCCATCGCGCGGCGTGCTCGTGCACTCACAGGCCTGTCGAGGGATCGCGACCATGGCGAGGGCAAGGCGGAGGACGGGGATCCGGGTCGGCGTCATCGGGCTGGGGATGGGAAAGCACCACGTGCGGAACTTCCTGTCGTCGCCCGACGTCGAGGCGGTGTCGGTGTGTGACCTCGCGCCCGCGCGGGTCGCGGCGGTGGTGGACGAGCACGGCCTGACCACGCGGACCTACGGCGACTACCGCGAGATGGTGGCCGACCCGGCCATCGACGCGGTGAGCGTGGCACTGCCCAACCGCCTCCACGCGCCGGCCACCATCGCCGCGCTGCGGGCCGGCAAGCACGTCCTGTGCGAGAAGCCCATGGCGACCTCCGTGGCCGAGGCCCGCCGCATGGTCGCCGAGGCCGCAAAGGCCGACCGGGTGCTGATGATGCACTTCAACCAGCGCTTCAGCCCCGAGGCGCAGTCCCTCAAGCGGCTGATCGACGCCGGCGAGCTCGGCGAGGTCTACGTCGCCAAGTGCCACTGGGTCCGCCGACGCGGCATCCCGGGCCGCAGGACATTCTACACGAAGGCCGTCTCGGGCGGCGGCGCGCTCATCGACATCGGCGTCCACGTGCTCGACCTGGCGCTGTGGTACATGGGGCACCCGGAGCCCGTGGCCGTGACGGGCTGCACCTATCGGAACTTCGGCCCGGCGCTCGACCCGGCCTTCGACGTGGACGACCACGCGCACGCCTTCGTGCGGTTCGCCGGCGGGGCATCGCTGTCGCTCGAGACGAGCTGGGCGAGCCACGTCGAGGGCGAGGCCATCGGCTTCGAGCTGCGCGGGACCCACGGCGGGGCGCGCCGCGTCGGCAGCTACCAGGGCGCCTACACGATCTACCAGACGCGCGGCGAGACCTTCGTGGACCTGACCCCGCGCGCGCCCTTCCCGCCGACGCCGAACGCGCAGCGCCGCTTCGCGGCGAGCGTGGCGCGCGGCGAGCCGAACGCGGCGCCGGGCGAGCACGGCCTGGCGGCACAGCTCGTGCTCGAGGCCCTCTACAAGTCGGCGGCGGCGGGCCGCGAGATCCGCCTCCGGCGGCCCCGCGCGACGCGACGCGGCCGCTGAGCGCCCTTGCAGGCACTCGCCGCCTCCTGCTACAATGGCGATGCAGACGCCGGCTGCCAGCCCAGGAGCCTGTCCCCATGCAGCGAAGCCCGCTTGCCGTGCGCGGTGTCGCGCTCGCCCTCGTCGCCGTGGTGGCGGCGTGCGGCTGCGGCTTCAACCTGATCTCCACGCAGGAGGAGATCGAGATCGGCCGGCGGATCGCGGCCGACGTGGAGAGCAAGGCGACCCTCTACGACGACCCCGCCACGGTGGCCTACGTCCAGGAGATCGGCGCGCGCATCGCGCGCGTCAGCGATCGCCAGAGCGTCATCTACCACTACAAGGTCGTCGACGACCACGACACGGTGAACGCCTTCGCGCTCCCAGGCGGATACATCTACGTCTACACCGGGCTGCTGCGGCTGGCGGCGAACGAGGCCGAGCTGGCGAGCGTGCTGGCGCACGAGACCGGGCACGTGGCGGCGAGGCACTCGGCCGAGCACCTGAGCGCGGCGATCGGGACGGAGCTGCTGCTGGCACTCGTCCTCGGCCAGAGCCCCGGGCTCGCGGCGTCGCTCGGCAGCGAGGTGCTCAAGGGCGCCGGCTTCAGCCAGATGAGCCAGCGCGACGAGCACGAGGCCGACGCGCTCGGCATCGCGTTCATGAGCCGCGCCGGCTACGACCCTGGGGCGATGGCCGCGTTCCTCCGCAAGCTCGACGAGCAGCGCGAGCGGCGCCCCAGCTCGCTGAGCCGGCTCTTCGCGACGCACCCGCTGACGGAGGATCGCATCGCGCGGGCCGCGGCGCTCGCCGACGCCGCGGGCCGCGGCGGACGCCTCGGCGCCGACGCCTACCCGCGCCGCCTCGCCCGCCTGCTCGCCGAGCCCGCACCTGCGAGCAAGGACGACGACCCGGCGCCGCCGAAGCGCGGCAACGCCGCCGCGCGCGAGCAGCCCGCGGCAGGGGACCCGAAGCCGGCCGCCACGCCGCCGACCACCCGCCGACAGGAGGGCCCCATGATCTGCCGCAACCTGACGAAAGGCAACGTGGTGGCGTCGCGGCTCGAGCTCGCCACCACCTCGGCGACGCGCCGCAAGGGCCTCCTCGGCCGCTCAAGCCTCCCGCCCGGCGGCGGCATGCTGCTCATCCCGTGCAGCTCCGTGCACACGGTCCGCATGAAGTTCCCCATCGACATCGTGTTCCTCGACAAGAAGATGCGCGTGGCCCGGCTCTACCCCAACGTGGCCCCCGGGGCGCTCTCGCGGCACTGCGCGAGCGCGCGGAGCTGTCTCGAGCTGCCCGCCGGCACCGTCGCGGCTAGGCGCATCGAGATCGGCGACCAGCTCCGCGTCATGCCCGCCACCGACCCCAAGAAAAGCTCCACCAAGCCCTGACCGACACGACCCGGCCCCGACGACCGACGCCGAGAGACTGAGGCCCCGCAATGCGCCGCATTCCGCAATGGGTCATCCGCCGCGCGCCGCTCGTCCTCGTCCTCGGGGCCGCCGTCACCGCCTTCTTCGCGCTCCAGCTCCCACGCCTCGCTCTCGACCCCTCCGCCGAGAGCATCATGCTCCACGGCGACCCCGGTCGCCGACTCTACGAGCGGGTCCAGGACCTCTTCGGCAGCGACCGCATCATCGCCGTGGCCGTGCACCGCCGCGACACGATCTTCCGCGCGCCCACCCTCGCCGCGCTCAAGACGATGAGCGCCGCGCTCGAGGCGCTCCACGGCGTCGAGCGCGTCGTGAGCCTCGCCACGGCCGACAACCTGGCCGCGTGCAGCGAGGGCCTGCGCCCCGGCCCGCTGTTCACCGACGTGCCGACCGCGCCCGACGCGCTCGACGCCCTGCGCCGCCAGGCGCTCGCCAACCACACCTTCGTCGGCACCCTCGTCTCGCGCGACGCGCGCACCGCGGGACTCATCGTGTTCGTCGACGCCCCCGAGGTCAACGGCCCCGTGCTGGCCGGCCGCCTGCGCGCGGCGCGCCGCGCCGGCGGGCCCCTGCCGCGGCGGCTGCTCGACCAGCTCTTCTGCTCGCCGACCTTCGCGCAGGCCCTCTGGGAGGCCATGGCGGCGGAGGACCGCGCGCGGCTCGGCAGCCCGGCCGGCGCGATCGAGCAGGCGCCCGAGCTCGTGGGACGCCTCGCCGCGCGCCTGCTCCGCGACGATCGCAGCCTGCGCCGCACCGTCGTCCGCGAGGCGCCCGCCGCCAGCCGACGGCGACTCGCCAACCTCATCGACCAGGTCCACCGCATCGCCCGCGACCACGCGGCCGCCTCGGGCGACGAGGTCTACTTCGTCGGCAACCCCGTGCTCAAGGTCCAGGGCGCGCGCCACCAGCGCCGCGACCTCGCACGCCTGCTGCCCTGCACCCTGCTCGTCGTCGCCGTCGTGCTCGTCCTCGCCTTCCGCAGCGCCGCGGGCGTCCTCATCCCGCTCGGCGCCGTGCTCGTCAGCGTCGTCTGGACCTTCGGCCTCATGGCACTCCTCGGCGTCCCGCTCACCTTCATCACCCTCATCATCGGCCCGCTGCTCATCGCCGTCGGCAGCAGCTACGCCATGCACATCGTGTCGCACTACCACCAGGCGGCGGGCGCCGGCGGGCCGTCGCGCCGCATCGCGCTCGAGGCCCTCGAGCGCTGCTTCCTCCCCGTCCTGCTCGCCGGCGCGACCACGCTCGTCGGGTTCCTCTCGGTCACCACCTCGCGGCTCGCGAGCATCCGCGAGTTCGGCCTCTTCTCCGCCTTCGGCATCCTCAGTGCCGTCGTCGTGGCGCTCACCCTTGCCCCGGCAGTCCTGCGCTACCTGCCCCCCAGGGGCCGCGCGCCCCAGGACGCCAAGGGGGTCCGGTCCCGCAGCGCCGGCCCCGCCGACCGCATCCTGCGCGCCATCGGCCGCCTGGCCGCCACGCGCGGCACCGCGGTCGCCGTCGGGGGCGGCGCGGCCCTGGCCCTGGCGCTCGTCGGCTGCCTGTTCGTCCAGGTCAACACCACCTACACGGGTCTGTTCCATCGCAACGACCCCGTGCGGGTCGACTCCCGGCGCATCCACGAGCAGCTCTCGGGCGCCACCCCCCTGTCGATCGTGGTGGACGCCCGCGGCCGACGGCAGGCCCGGGGCGGCGGCGAGGACGAGTGGCGCGGCCCGCTCACCGAGCCCGCCATGCTGCGGTTCCTGCTCGACCTCCAGCGCTTCCTCGCGGCCCAGCAAGTCGGCGAGGGCGCCGCCGCGCGCCCCGCCGTCGACAAGGCCGTGTCCATGGCCGACCACGTGCGCCTCATGTACCAGAGCTTCTCGGGTGACCGCAGCCGCGAGCTGCCGGCCACGCGCGGCGAGGTCGAGGAACTGCTCGACTTCTTCTACAGCCGCGAGGAGGCCGACAAGTACGTCAGCGACGACTTCGCCGAGGCGCACATCTACGTGCGGACCGAGCACACCAGCTCGCGGGTGCTCGGCGAGCTGGCCGATCGCGTCGAGGCCTGGGCCGCGGCGCACGGCCCCCAGGGCGTCGAGGTCGCCGTCACCGGCGAGACGATCCTCATCATGCGCGCCGCCGACGAGATCGCCGGCGGCCAGGTCCGCTCGCTCGCCATCGCCGCCGTCGTCATCTTCTCCCTCATGGCCATCCTCTTCACCTCCGCCAAGGCCGGCCTGCTCGCCATCATCCCCACCGCGCTGCCCATCGTCGGCACCTTCGGGCTCATGGGATGGCTGGGCGTGGACCTCAACGTCGGCACCAGCCTCGTCGCCAGCGTCGCGCTCGGCATCGCCGTGGACGACACGATCCACTACATGACAGGCTTCCACCTCGAGATGCGCCGGCTCGGCGACCAGCCCCGCGCCATGCTCGCCACGCTCTACCTGCGGGGCCGGGCCATGGTCTTCACCTCCGTGGCCCTCTTCTTCGGCTTCGCGGTGCTCACCGCCTCGCGCTTCGCGCCGATCGCATCGTTCGGCTACCTCACCGCCATCGCCATGGTCGCCGCGCTGCTGGGCGACCTGCTGGTGCTGCCGGTGCTCGTCCAGCGGGTCGAGCTCGTCACCGTGTGGGACCTGCTGGCGTCCCGCCTCGGCGGCCGCCCCGAGCAGTGGCTCGGCATCCTGCGCGGCCTCACACGCCCCGAGGCCAGGCGGGTCGCCCTCCTCAGCACCCTGCGGCGGCTGCCCCGCGGCGCCCGACTCCAGCTCCCAGGCCCCAGCACCGCCCGCCGCACCCAGCCCGTCTGGTCCGACGAACCGCTCGGCCGCACCCTCCTCATGGTCTTCAGCGGCCGCGTCGAGCTGCGCGCAGGCCCCCGCGACGCCCTCGTCGCCGCGCTCGGGCCCGGGCAGGTCTTCGGCGAGGCCAGCCCCGAGTATGCCGCGCGGGCCGCACACGCCGTCGCCACCGACGACGCCGAGCTCCTCACCCTCGACGAGCGCAGCCTCCAGCGCCTCGCGCGCCGCTACCCACGCGTCGCCGCCAAGCTGCTCGCCAACCTCGTCTTCCTCCTCGCCGACCGACTCTCCCACGCCACCGCATCGCTGCCCGCGTCCGCAGCGCCAGGCGCGCCCGCTCCGCCCCGCCGGGGCGGCCGAGCTGAGCCGGCCGCCATCGGCCTGCCCGCACCGGCCATCGCCTTCGAGCCCGACCAGCCCATCGACCCACCCGCCGACGGCGCGCGCCAGCTCCTCCTCATCGCCAGCGGCGGCGCCATCGTCACCGCCGGCCAGGGCCCCGGAGCCACCGAGCTCGCCCGCCTGGCCCAGGGCGACGTCATCGCCGCCGGCGCCGCCGCGCCCCAGCGGCCCGCCGAGGCTGGCCCCCCGCCCGGCATCCACGTCCGGGCCGTCGGCCCCACCGAGGTGCTCGTCATCACCGAGCCGTTCCTCCAGCGGCTCGCCGCCACCCGTCCCCGTCTCGCCGCCCGATGGAGCCTCCACGTCGCCCGCCTGCTCGCCCGACGCCTCGACGAGACCGTCGCCCGCATCGCCTCCGCCGCGCTCGATGGCTGACGGCCTGTGGACGTGGAGCGCCCGCGTCTCGCGCATCGCCCGCCGCTCACGCGACCCCGCCAGCCCGCGCGGCCCGCCACGCCTGCGCCCCTCGCACGCGGCCCCAGGCACCCCTGCGCGCCGCGGCGGCGCCGCGACGGAATGATGCCACACTTCCGAAAGTGTGGCATCATTCCGTGGTCGGGCATTCAGCGGCGCGGGTCGTTCATCTCTGCCCCAGGGATGGGTGGGTGGATGCATGGCCCGACGGATGGGAGAGGAGCTCCTCGTGCACGGCCTTCCTGAGTGATCTTCCGTCCATCCATCCATTCATCCACTGATCCAACCATCCACGGTGAGACCGGCGTCCAAGCATGGCCCGATCCCAGGCGGGTGCCAGATCGCACATGCCTCGGGGTCTGCGGGTGTTGCGGGCGAGTGGCAATGGGGCTACAATGGTGAGGCGCACGGATGTGCGCTGCCCCTGCCAGGCCGCTGAGGGCCCGGTTCCCGTGACACGAGGGTCGCCGGTGCGGCCAGGGGCGTGTGGCACACTCGCCCTCGATAGTGGAGCGACGGCAGCGGCGTCTGTGCCACGCTTCGCTGCCGGGTTGCCAGCCGCCGGACGCCGCGAGCCGCCATGCTTCCCCGCCTCCAGTGGTTCGAGTTCAACGAGCTGCCGTGGATGCCGCGCTGTCTGCGGCATGCGATCACGCGGACGATCACGTTCGACCAGTGGGTGCAGGGGTGCTTCCGTGGTGAGCTGCCTCGTCGGTTCGGGCATTGGCTGGAGCGGACGGGGGCTCGGGAGGTCCTCGATCTGGGCAGCGGTGGCGGCGGGCCAGTGGTGTCGCTGCTGCGGGGACTGCGGCGCCTGGGGGTCGCGCCGCCGGCGTTCCACCTGAGCGACATTTGCCCGGACCCGCACCGCTACGGGATGCTGTCGAACGGGGGGCCTGTGTGGACGAACGAGGAGGCGCAGTACATCAGCTTCGAGCCCGAGCCGGTGGACGCTCTGGCGGATCCGCTGCCGTGCCCGCAGCGTTTCTTCACGCTGATCAACGTGGCGCACCACTTTGCGCCGGCCGTGCTGCGGGGGGTGCTGGCGAACCTGGTGCGGCAGGGAGACGGCGTGTTCGTGATCGACACGTATTACCGGTCGGCTCGGTTCGTGCCGCTGATGGTGGCGTCGGTGGTGCCGTCGTGGTTGGCGGGGCTGGTGGTGCGGCCGTTCCGGTGGAGTCACCTGCTGTGGGGGACGCTGGTGCCGCTGGTTCCGCTGCTGGTGGCGCACGACGGGCTGGCGACGGTGCTGCGGTGCTACAATCCCGACGAGTGGCAGGAGCTGGTGGCGGAGATGCCGGACGGCGACTTCGAGTGGGAGATCGACCGTCTGCGGACGGGCGTGGTCTACGCGGCGGGCTGGCGTCGGAGCGCGGTGCGCTAAGCTGCCATCACGGGGACCAATGAGCAGCGGCCGGGAAGCCTGGGCTTCCCGGCCGCTGTGTTGTCGTCGCGTGTGTGCCGCCGGTCGTTACGCCTTCTTGCGTCGCCGACGGACGATGCCGAGCAGGCCGAGGCCGA
>CBFDBL010000139.1:0-11146 GCA_965603035.1 uncultured bacterium | reverse complement strand
GGCCGGCGAGCTCCTCCGCGAGCGCTTCCCCGGCAGCGACGCCTCCAAGGCGGCGAGCTGGTCCTCGGGGCGCGCCGAGCAGGCCATCGGCAGGCTCTCGACGGCCGCGCCGCCCAGCACCCCACGCGCCACCCTCGAGCAGACCCTCCGGGACGTCCTCGCGGGAGGCGACCCATCGATGCCGAAGACGCCCAGCGGCACGATCGAGCTCGACGTTGCCGCGCTGGGCCTGCCCCCGCCGCTCGCCTCGATGCTCGGCCTCAGCCCCCTGGTGGTCGCGACCGCGCGCCATGCCACGGCCGGCTCACTGCGCTGGCCCATCGGCACGAGCATCGGCCTGCGCTCGACGCTCCTCTCATCGCTCGCCCCCCTGTCGGGCGCGGCCACGCGAAGGGCTCTCGGGGCGGTGCGGGACAGCTTGGGCCCCCACGGGGGCCTTCTCCCCGACCCCGCCGGGCAGCAGCCGGGCGAGACGCAGAGCGCCGCTCTGGCCTCGGCACGCCGGAGCCTGCCGCCCCGCGTCGGCTTCCCTGCCGCGTTCCTCGCCGTCGACCCCGACAGAGCGATGGCGGATGCCTGGCAGGTCACGGTCCGGTCCGTTGTGGCCGACCTGGTCCGCAACGACGTGGCCATGGCCCCCGAGGAAGGCCTGTCGTTCCTGCGATGGCTCCTCGCGAACGACATCAGCGCCGCCACCGTCGGCGAACTGGCGCAGGCCCTCTCGCGAAGAACCGTGGTCGCCCCGGGAGGCGGGATCACCATGGGCGCCAAGCGGCCCGCCGACCAGGATTTCCGCCCGGTGGCGCTCGATGCGTGCCTGGCCGTGCTTCAGGTCGCGCCCGAGCGCGACCAGGATGGCCGCATCACCGACCGCGCCTTCGGTCTGGCAACCGAACTGGCCCGCCTGCCCGAGATCGAGCGGCTTCTCCGACGTCGGCTCGACGACGCGCGGCCCGGTCTGCTAGGCGTGCTCCTCTTCAAGGTCCTGCGAGGCCAGCACAGGGACGACGAGGCCTACGAGCTGCTCGCGCGGATGGGCGAGCGACCCGAGCGGTTCCTCCCCGCTACCCGCGGCACCGCCGAGCTGCTGCGCCACGGCTTCGAGCACTACGTCTCGAGCGGGGAGCTCGCCGCCGCAGAGGCCCTGCTCGGGGCGTTCGAGGCCTGCCAGCTCGCGGACGAGGGCGATCGGTGGCTGGACGTCGCCCGCGCGCACCAGCGCGATGCACGCGCCGGCCTGGCGCGCCGGGCTGCCGCCAAAGCTCTCGCAAAGAGCACGAGCGAGAGCGCAAAAGCGCAGGCAAAGAGCTTGCTCGACCTGCTTGGGGGGCGGCCCAGGCAGCAGCCCAGGCGCGCGACGACGGCCGACGAGCTCGCCGTCCTGGCCGAGCAGGCTCGGGTCGACCCGCGGCTCTACCCCCGACTCGCCCTCGAGTACCGGCGCGCCGGCATGTACCCCGAGGCTCGAGAGGCGTACAAAGTGGCGGCGCGCCGATTCGACGATCTGGCCGCCGGCAGAGCCCTCGTTGACACCTACTTCGAGGAGGGCAAAGGGGCCGAAGGCGTGCGGCACGCGACAGCCTTCGTCGCCGACCACCTCGCGAGCAGGCCGGCGCAGGAGCTGGCCGGCCTCGCCAGCCGCTGGTGCGTGGCGCGGGACAGGCAGGCAGACTGGGCACGGCTCTGTCTCGGGATCGCCAAAGCCGGCCGAGACGGCCTGCCCGAGCGCTACATCCACGAGCTCGTTCACTTCCTGGCCAAAGCTCGCCGCGGGGCGATCGACCCGCCGTCGACTCTCCTTGCGGCCGTCGAGCGGCACGCCAGGGCCGCGACCGCGTGGCCCCGCATCGAGACCCGCATCCGGGAGAAAGAGCAGGCCCTGGTCAGGCTGATCGCGCCCTGGACCACCGCGGCCCACCCGGTCTCCCTCGCGGATGCTCTACCCCTCTATGCGCCGCGCATCGCCATCGCCCCACTCGCGGCGGCGGTCACCGAGAGCGCCGCGCGACCGCTCGACTTGGGCGAGGCGCTCAGGCCATGGGCCACGGCCTTCACAGTCGGCGTCTCACCCGCTCCCCTGCCCGACGTGCGGGACGAGGGTGCCGGGAAGAGAGGCAAGCAGTGAGCAACCCGGACGGCGACGGCCAGCGACGCCGGGCCGACCCCGAGACGGCCGTGCTCCTCGGCCATCTCGTCCTCCAGGACGGCTCCACGGCCGTGGTCCTGGAAGGCAGGACCCTGGTCATCGGCAGCTCGGACGGCTGCGACGTGCGGCTCGAGGGCGAAGGGGTTGCGCCGCGGCACTGCGTCATCCGGCCGAGCGGGCGCGACCTCGTCGTGGAGCACCTCGGCGGGGAGGGCGGCACCCTGCTCAACGGCGCGCCGATCAGGAGGAGCATCCTCGAGCACGGCGACGACCTGGGAATAGCCGGTCAGCATCTGCGCTTCAGGACGACAGCAGGCGCGCTCGGCCGCGCGGGCCGGGCCATCACATCGTCGCCGTGGCGCGGGGCCGTCGGGCTCGTTCTGCTCGTCGCCCTTGCGAGCGTCGCGGCGTGGCTGGCAGCCCGGCGCTTCCTGACCCCAGCCGTGGACCGCGCCGCGCAGCCCCCGGTGACGCGTGAGCTGGCCGTCGCGTCTGAGCCGGCGGGGGCATGGGTCTGGATCGACGGCAGGTATCGGGGCGAAGCACCCATCGCAATCTCCGTGTCCGCCGAGCGCGGGCACCGCGTCAGGCTATCCAAGCCTGGCTACGTGGACTGGGAGGCCCGGGTCCCGGCTGCCGCGTCCCATCGCCGTGTGCTCGCGAAGCTGCGCCAGCGCCCCACGGGCCGCTTGTTCGTGCGCGCATACCCTCGCGCGGCGGCGCTCTACGTCGCAGGGATGTCGCTCGAGCCGTGCCCGGCCGACCTGCGTGTCCCTTGCGGCCGCCACATCGTGCGGGTGGAATCCCAGGGCTACGAGCCCTTCGAGACGACTGTGGACGTGGGCCCCGATGCCAACGTGTCTGTGCGGTGCGTTCTCCGGCACCTGCGCCCAGAGAGCCTGCTCGGCGCCGTCCGGGCCCACCCGCGCGACGCCCGCGCCTACGTCGCACTCGTCAGGGCTCTGTTCTCCAGAGGCAACACTGATGAGGCCGTGGCCAACCTGCGCATCGCCCTGGGACTCGTCGCCTCGCGCCGCGACACCAGCCAGTGGCGGACGGCGCTTCGCGACGAGCTCGCCGACCTGTACTTCGACCCCCCCGTCCCAGGCCCCGTCGAGGGCGTTCTCTCCCGGGTCAGGGACGCCCTCGACCGCGCGTTCAGGGACGCTACCCTCGAGTACGCCGACCTGGCGCTCCTCCGCGTCTTCGTCGACATCCTCATCCGCGCCCGGAAGCCTGCGCTGGCCGCGCAGCTCTGCGAAGACCTCATTGCCAGGACCCCGGAGACACCAGGGCCCTACACCTGCCTGGCCGAGCTATACCGCGCGGAGCGACAATACGACAACGCGGAAGCTGTCCTGATCCTCGGCGAAGCGGCCCGTCGGCCCGGCAGGGATGCCTGCTTCGCGCTCGCCGTGGCCTGGTCGAGGCTCGCGCCTCACTGCAAGGCAGCCAAGGCCCGCGCGGAGGCCGAACTGGCGAAGGCGCTCGACGCCTGCGACACCCTCGACGAGCGGCGCCGCATGGCCGAGGACTTCGAGCAACTGGCCTGGGGCAGAGGCGGTGGGCCGTGACGACCCACGCCAGGCTCTGGGTCGCGCTCCTCGCGGTCCTGCTGCCAGCCGCGGCAGCCGCCGAAGCCACCGGCCGCCGCCACCCCGTCTGCGTTGCCATCTTCCCCAGCAACGACTGCCCCACTGCAAGCCCGTCGAGCGCGCGGAGGTCGGGAAGCTGGCCCGGCGCCTCGGTCGCGAGAGATGCACCCGTACGTACGGCGGTGTGGGAGTCGAGGCGGGCGACCGCCTCGGCTACGCGGTTTTGGGCGATCGGAGGACTTGCGCTCTGATGCAGCAGGGGTCCGGGGTCGGGTCGTCAAGGCTTGTAGAGGTGCCTGGCCGTCCCCGTGAGCGCCCTGAGCTGCGCCGTGCGGAACTCGTAGCCGGTGCGCGTGGAGCCGAAGAGGAAGGCCTGCGGCTTGGCGGGCGGGACGCCCTTGTCTGGGCTGAGCGATGCGAGCGGCCCCGTCCAGCGGGTGGCGGTCTTTCCGTCCACCTGGACGACGATCTGCGCGCGGTCGCTGCGGGTGCGCACCTGGACGGCGATCCTGTGCGGCTTGCCGTCGCGCAGCAGGGCGAGCTTGCGTGCGGCAGGCGCGTCGAAGTACTTCACGCCGTCGATGTCCCCGAGCCCGATCGTCGTGCCGCGCTCGCCGTCCACGATGAGAGTCACGTGGGTCTTCCCGACGGGCAGGCCGATGTTGCAGGAGTCGTCCCCCGCGAAGCGCCGGACGTCGAGCAGGAGCTGGTAATCGCCTCCCGGGACCACGGGCACCGTGATGCGCGAGCCCGACGGCGGAAATGGGTGAACGCGCAGGATCCCTTTCTCCAGGGTCCATCTCCCGCTGATCGCGTCACGGCTGAGGCGCACCTGGGCCAGCAGATCGATGGGCTTGCCGGCGCGAGCCGGCGCTCGATCCTCCCGGTCGCTCAGGTCCATCAGGAGTTGGTCAATCCGGCGAAGCTCCAGCTTGGCCTTCGCGCGAGTGAGGTCCTCGACGCTATATAGGCGCAGATAGCGCTCGTAGTAGCTCTTGGCCCTGAGCAGCATGGGCGGCTTGCTGCGCTCCGGGGCCCCGTCGGCGAGCGAGACGTACCACTCGGCGAGCGCGAGACTGGGGGTGGGGGCGAGGCCCGCCGTGCCGCGTGCGGCGAGGCGGGTGTTCCTGGCCAGGTCGCCGGTCTCGTCGCTCCCAAGATGGTCGGCGGCTCGTCGCGGGTCGTCGAGGTGGATGAGGAAGAGGCGAACGAGCTCGCCGCGGGCCGCGACGTCGTCTGGCGATGCCTTGAGAGTCCGTTGCAGTTCCGCGACACGTGCCTGCGTACGGTGTTGGAACCGGGCGTCTTCGAGCTCGGCGCGAATCTCTTGGTACATGGCGGGGTGGTAGTACTGCGCCAGCACCAGCGCCCGCTCGTAGTGGTCGATCGCGTCGGCGTACCTCCCGTCCACCATGTCGCCGTCTGCGACCTCTGTCCAGAGCTGCGCGGCGCGCCGTCCGCAGGTGCGTCTGCCGGCGCCGGTGGCCGCGCGCAACTGCGCCTCGCGGATGCGCGCCTGCTTCCCTGCCCATACCAGGCGCTCGTCGGGACGGATCTCTCGCAGGCGACCGAGTGCCTCCAGGGCGAGCGGCCGTCCGGCCGAGGACTCCTCGGTCAAGTCGCAGACTCTCTCACACAGGAACGCGGTAAGGGGGGGCTTCAGGCGTGACGTCCTGACCAGCTCGACCAGGCGCCTGGCGAGACCGACGTCATCGAGCCGCGTCGGCGTGGCGGTCACCCGCCGGTAGTCGTCGCCGAAGAGCCTGTCGAACTCTTCCTGCGGTGTTCCGGCAGAAGCCGCAACGGCCGTCCATGCGAGCGCTCCAGCCAGCGCTTGCCTCCAGCACTGCCATAGCATTGCTTCCCCTCCCTGCGGCATGGGTACACACAGGCACAAGAGCCCCCTTGGCGTGCCCAACGAGTCTAGCGGCACGACCACGACCTGTCAAGAGCAAACCCATCATGCCAGCACAAACATTATCAAATACTACTTGACGTGACGGCCCCGAGAGGCTACTATGCTTGCGCACTCAGTGCAGGTAGGGCACCTGGGTTTCCTGGCATGATAACAGGGCGCTGTGCAGAATGCTCGGAGGGGGCAGTATGTGCTGTGATGGGGGCGCCGTCGCAGGTGCGGCGAGAGGCCTGGTTCATCCGTCTTGGCTGACCTGTGTCGTCATTCTCACGGTTGTGCTGGTCGCGCCACGGCGCGGTCGGTGCGGTGAGATGCGGCAGGTGCGCGGGCCTGTTGCGATCGCGCTTCAGACCTCGGCGGGGAGGGAGCTCCGCGGGGTCATCGTGGCGTACGATGGCGGGGGATTCCAGTTGCGCCGTCACGGGGTCGGCGCCGGTGGGGCTACGGAGCGTGTTCCCTGGACCGAGCTCAGCGCGCGCGATGTGTTCGCCGTCCACGAACGCCTGTTGGGGAATGGGACGGCGGCGGACTGGCGGCAGGCGGCCAGAGCGCTTGGCGTGATGAAGGGCGGGAAGCCGTACGCGGAGACGGCATCGCGCCTCGCCGCCGAGCTGTCTGCGCCAGTGGCGCGTGACGCGCCCGAGACGGAGCGAAGGCCCGCCACCTCGCGGTCGAGGGGCCCGTTGCCTCCATCCCTGGGCGGCGCCCCCATGGTCTCCGTCCTCTCGAGAGCACAGGCGGGTCGCAAGGCCCGACGGTTGGCCCGGTCGCTGAGGCGGCGCTGGGAGCGTGTCGAGGCGGGCCAGTCGCCGAGCGCGGGGCTGCGGGACACGGAGCGTGGGCAGTGGCGCGTGCAACTCGAGAAGCCGGTGCAGGTGCGCGTGGAGAGCGGAAGGGCATCGGTGGTCGGCGCAGTATCCTGGTACGGCCAGGACGGTTTCGGCCTGGGTCCTCCAGGCGCCGCAAGCCGCGTCGTGCGTTGGCGGGACCTCGAACCGGCCGGCGCTCTCGCACTGCTCGGACAGCTTCTGGCCGGGGGCACGGGGCGGGAGTGGCTCCGCGCCGCACGGCTCCTCGCAGCGCAGCCGGAGGGTCGGCTCGTCGCGAACGCCGCGCTGCGTCTGGCCCTGGAGCGGGACGCGTCGTTCGGCGACCTGCCGGATTTCGACCGAGTGCATCTGCACGCGTACGTGGCCGACCGTTGCGGCGAGGCGATCGGCTGCCCTGACCTTGGGGCCGACGCGGGTCCCCATTGGCGGAGGACCCGGGAGCAGGTGGAGAAGGCGGGCAGCAACCGCAAGCTCCTCTATCGCGTGGTGGGCGAGCACCTGCTTCTGGCGGACCGGTACCTCGCGCATCAGGCTCGAGCGGTGCGGCTCGACGCCATGGGCTACGCGCACGACGCCACGTACATCGCCATCCGGCGGCTGAGGGACCCGCTGCTGGGCCTGGCCATCGCCGACGTCTTCCTTCTCCCGCACCTCGACGCGGCCGAGCGCCTCTACACCAAGCCGCTGAGTCGCCAGTCCATCGTGAACACGGCGGTCGCCGCCTGCCACGCGGCGGGCGACTTCCCGCGCCTTGTCCATGCCCTGGAGCGTTTGCTCGCCATCGCCCACAACCGCAACGCCGCCGATGCGGCCCGCTATCGTCTCGGCCATGTCCTGGCGCACCAAGGCGATTACGAGGCGGCGCTGCGGCATCTCGAGCAGATCGACCTGTCCCCACAGGGGTTCAGCGGGCCGCGCGCGCTCATGGATGCCGTGAGGAGGAAGCTCGCAGAGCCACAGGCCACGAAGCGGCGCGCCGCGCCGTAGCCGGCAGGGAAAGAGGAGGGATTGTGCCATGGCCCGGGTCCGTCACGTTCGCCGTTTGGTGTCTCTGGCGCTGGTGATCGCCGCGTGGGCGCTCCTCTGCGGAGGAGCGGAGGCCGGCGAGCCGGTCCGCCCACTTGCCGACATCTTCATGGACATGGGGGAGCAGGACGAGGCAGCGGTGCGCGCCGAGGCCGCCGAGCAGGCATCCGGCGCCGGCGGCAAGACCCCGCAGTACCAAAGCTTCCAGCTCGAAGGGCCGGTCGCCTTCGAGGGGTACTTCATCCCCCGCAGCATGTCCGACCAGCCCAACTCGACGACCGTGGCCGTCTTCTCCGACGACGGCGTCACCGTCACCGTGAACGACCAAGCCACCAACGTCACCCACCACAACACGCCACAACACCTGCCGACCCTCAGCGAGTCGTTCCACGTGCTGACCCCGCCCGGCGGCGAGTGGGTCGAGGGGCAGCAGTACAAGGTCCGCGTCGTCTACAGCAACATCATCTACACCGGCTCGGGCGACATCGACGGCGTGACCTTCTTCGCCTACGACGGCGGCGGCGAGACGGCCAGCTCCGACAGCGACAGCCCCGAGGAGAAGTACCCCGAGGAGATCCCGCCCGAGGACCTCCAGTGCTGCTGCGAGTGCGGACCGCTGTCGCAGTCGCTGCTCTACCGCCTGATGATGGCGATTGCCGAGACCCTGCTCGGCGACGCGCCGGACGCGCTGCCCACGATCGGCGAGCGCGTGCGCCTCCAGATGGTCTCGGGCGACGACTCCGAGGCCCTCCAGTGGGGCACCCATATCGGCTTCGGGCCGACCAGGCCGCTGAACTACTTGACCAAGCTCCGCTTGGCCGTGGACCGCTACTCCATCCTCATGTACCTCCCCGATCGCCAGGGGACGGTGAGCTTCTACCGCCTCGAGGAGGGCCGCTACGCGCTCGACGCCGACCAGCCCGTGCTCGGCCAGGACACGGAGATCGAGCTTGCGGCCGCCGGCGGCGGACCTGGCGAGGAGGTGGCCAGGGTCCTCTATCCCGACGGCAGGGTGTGGGAGTACGCGTTCGAGGCCGAGCAGGACAACGCGCGGGTCTACCGGATCGCCCAGCGTGGCGACCGACACGGCAACGTCGTGACCGTCGCCTACAACCCGAGCGACGTGACGATCACCGACGCCTCCGGGCACGCCTACGTCTGTACCTTCGACGCTCAGAAGCGCATCACCGCCATCGGCGTGGCCGGCCGCACGTGGACCTACGCCTATGCGGGCACCGCGGTCACGGAGACGGCGCCAGACGGCTCGGCGAGCGCGATCGACGTGGACGGCGACGGCCACGTGACCGCCATCGAGTGGGACGGCGGCGCGGCCGGCGGCGCCTACGACGAGTACCGCGACTACGACGCCGAGGGCCGCCTGACCCGCATCGACCGCGGCAGCCTGAGCGTCACCGTCGCCGAGACTACGGCGCCCAACGGCGTGCGCCAGCGCGTCCACACCGTCGCCGGCGTCACCAGGACCTACGAGCAGGGGCTCTTCGGCATCGTCGGCTACGCCGTCGGCCCCGACCAGCAGCACGCCAACAGCTACGTCCGCGACAAGCGCCACCAGGTCACCGTCCGCCAGGATGCCAGCGGCCGCGCTTGGACCTACGCCCGCGACCACAACGGCTACGTCACCCTCGCCACCAGCCCCGACGGCGGCGAGTGGCGATACACCTACGACGAGTCCTGCAACCTCATCACCAAGCAGACCCCCGACGGCACCTGGCACTACGACTACGACGCACGCAACTTCCGCGTCCAGGTCACCGCCCCCGACGGCGGCGTCACCATCTTCCTCCGCGACCCCGTCACAGGCCTCGTCACCCGCGTCACCGACCCACGAGGCAACTGGACCCTCTTCACCCACAACGCCAGGGGCCAGGTCACCAGCATCAAGGGGCCCTTCGACCCCAACGACGACCCGCCCGCCGTCGCCAGGGCCTTCGACTACGACGCCTGGGGGAACCTCGCCCGCCGAACCGACGAGAACGCCAACGCCTGGACCTTCCAGTACGACGCCGGCCACCGGCGCACCCACGCCACCTGCCCCCTCAACAAGACCTGGACCACCGAGTACGACGGACTCGGCCGAAGGACCAAGCACTCCGACCCCGCCGGCGGATGGACCCAGTGGACCTACGACAGCCGCAGCCTCGTCACCCAGGTCGCCGGCACCGCCGACTTCGGCTCCCGGCGCGGCACCTACGCCTGGAGCGACGCGCGCCTGCTCGCGAGCTTCACCGACCTCAACGGCCACACCACCACCCACCAGTACGACGACGCCGGCCGCCGCACCAGGACCATCGACGCCCGCAACGGAGAGACCCTCTTCGACCACGACCCCTCGGGGCTGCTCACCCAGGTCACCGACCCCAACAGCCACGCGACCACCTTCGGCTACGACGCCGCGGGCCGGATCGCCGAGGTCACCAACGCCGCCGCTGAGACGACGACGTTCACCTGCGACAAGCTCGGCCGCCTCCTCTCCATCGCCGACCCCGCGGGCGGCACGCGCTCGTTCCTCTACGACCCCATGGGCCGCGTCACCCGCTTCACCAACGAGCTCGGCAAGGCCATCCGCCACGCCTACGACCACCACGGCAACCGCACCCAGACCACCGACCCCGCCGGCGTCGTCACCACCTTCGTCTACGACCCCGCCAACCGCCTGACCCGCAGGATCGACGACGCCGCGGGCCTCGCCGCCGAGACCGCCTACACCTACGACCCCGCCGGCCGACTCCTCTCCCGAGCCGACCCGCTCAACCACACGGCCGCCTTCGCCTACAACGCTGCCGACAAGCTCGTCGCCATCACCAGCCCACTCGGCCACGACACGACCTTCGGCTACGACGACGCGGGCCGCCGCACACGCGTCACCGACGCCGAGGGGCGCAGCGTCCAGACGACCTACAACGCCGCAGGCTGGGTCGTCCAGGTCGCCGATGGCGTCACCACCGTCGCCCTGACCCACGACGGCATCGGCAACGTCACGCAGCGCACCGTCTCCGGCCGCGCTCCCAGCATCTACGCCTACAACGAGACCGACGACCTCGTCTCCATCACCCAGGACATCATCACCGTCTCGCGCACGGTGGACCCCGTGGGCAACGTCGTCGCCGTGACCGACGGCGAGGGCAAGACCACCACCTTCCAGCACGACCCCGCCGACCGCGTCGTCGCCGCGACCAACCCCCTCAACCAGACGACCAGCTACCAGCACGACGCCGTCGGCCGACTCACCGAGGTCGCGTTCGCCAACGGCACGTCCCGCTCCTATGCCTACGACGCCGCGGGCCAGCTCACCCAGCGCTCCGGCGGCCCCGACGGCACGACGGCCTACGCCCACGACGCGCTCGGCCGCCTCACAAAGACCACCGATGCCAACGGCCGCACCCGCACCAGCGGCTACGACGCCCTCGGCCGCGTCCTGCGGGCCGAGAACGAGATGGGCCAGCCCGTCCAGTTCACCTACGACCTCGCCAGCCGACGACTCTCGCTCACCGACGCCGAGGGCAACACCACCGCCTACGCCTACGACAGCGACGACCGCCTCGCCTCGATGACCTACCCCAACGACGACGTCGAAACCTACGCCTGGGACGACGCCGGCCTCCTCGCACGCAGG
>CBFDBL010000138.1:0-11172 GCA_965603035.1 uncultured bacterium | reverse complement strand
AGCCAGGGCTGGTAGATGCAGCTCTTCTCCCAGTCGCCGCAGTCCTTGTCGTGCACCGAGAGGATGTAGGTGTCCTTCCCGCGCCGCCACGTCAGGCCGTCGTCGCTCACGGCCACGCCTTCGTAGCCGGGCCGCAGCTCGTAGCCGCCCTGGCGCGGGTAGCAGCCGTAGAGGGTCCAGAGCTTCCCGTCCCGCCTCTTGAGCCGCCGCGGGGCCTTGATGCCGTAGGACTCGTAGAGGTAGGCGCCGACGACGCAGCCGCCGTGGTCGAACTCGCCTTTCGGCCCGAAGCCCATGGCCAGCCGCATCCTGCGCCAGTGCACCAGGTCGTCGCTCTCGGCGACGAACGACTTGTATCCCTTGCCGTCGAAGGCGATGAAGCTCATGTACCACTTCGGGTCGCCGGCGAGCTGGTAGACCGTTGGGCAGTCGGTGTTCTTGAACGCCTCGTGGCCTGGGATCTTCGGCTCGGCGGGGATGACGTGGTGGGGCCAGTAGTGCCAGCCGCGGTAGGGCGCGGCCCACTGGTCGAGGGTCGCGCGCTCGATGGCCTGTGCCGGCGCATCCTGGCCGCCGAGGGCGTCGCAGGCGCACAGCAGGGCGATCAACGCCAGTGTACAGGGCCAGATGGGCGACATGCTTCGCGGCTCCCTTGCTAACGGTGGCTTCCCGGCGCGCGTCGGGATCACCTGTTCCCTCACTTCGTCTCCAGCTCCGCGACGCCGTTGGCCAACCGGAAGGTGTTGTCCTCGAGACGCACCGTCTTCGTGGCGCCGCGAAGTCGGATGGCGCCTTCGATGGTAACGCGCGGGTCGTGGATGGTGCAAGCCTCGATGGTGACGCCCGCGCAGCCGCTGAGGTCGATGGCGCGGAGGTTGGCCTCGGCGTCGGGGCGCATCGTGATGGCGGTGGCGCGGATGGTGAGGTCGCGGAAGTTGTGGACGCCGATGCCGTGGCCGTTGCCCTGGACGATGGTGTTGCCCTCGATGAGGATCGGCCCGCCGCCCGGCGGCAGCGGGCGCGCGTGGCCCATGCGATAGAGCTGGATCGCGGCGATCCAGACGTCGCGGAAGCGGTTGCCGCGGTAGACCTGGTCGTAGGGCACGGGGCCTTCGCCGAAGCGGAAGCTGTTGCAGGCGTGGACGCCGTAGGCCGTGTCCTCGACGGTGTTGCCCTCGCAGACGACGGGCGTGCGCAGGAGCAGCGCCGTCTTCATCTGGCTGCGGAAGGTGCAGCCGCGCACGAGGGCTGGAGCGGTCTTCTTGATGAAGAAGCGCGTGCACTTGTCGCGGCCTGCGGCCTTGGCGTCGGCGATGCCCGGCACCGCGCGGTCGATGGTGATGCGGCGATGGTGGCTGCGCAGGAACTCGACCTTCGTCACCTCGGCCTCGGCGAGGGTCATCGACCCGACGGGGTCGTGGACGAGCAGTGTATCACCGACGGCCACCGAGGAGTCGTAGTAGGCGATGTCGCTGTAGGCCGTGAGGAACTCGGTGTCGGAGACGCGCTCCATCACGTCCTCGCTCATGGTCGAGATGTTGATCGAGTCGTCGAGCAGGCCCTCGAAGACGCAGTCCTCGATGACGGGGCCGGTCTTGCTGTTCTTGCAGTGCATGCCGTCGGACGCGCCGACCATCAGTCGGCGCGAGCCGGGCTTGTAGACGAGGCGCAGGTTGCGGAGCGTCACGTCCTGCGTGCCCGTCAGGCGCACGACCATGACCGGCGAGGCGTGCACCGTGATGTTCTCCAGGGTGCAGCGGCGGCTGAAGCGCACCTGGAACGTGCCGGCGGGATTCGTGTGGAACACGCCCTTGTCCCGCGGCCCCTTGCCGATGATGAAGCGGGGATCGTCGAAGCCCTTGTGCGGGCGATAGACGACGGGAAAGACAAAGCGCTCGCCGACCTGGGTCCTCAGGATGTGGTCCTCGTGGCCCGCCTCCTTCTTGCCCGACACGGCGTAGAGCCGCTCCTCCCGCGACAGTGGGCGGACGGCGCCGATGTAGGACCAGAGATGGGTGTAGCGGTGGCGGCCCTTCTCGATGAAGGCGCCGTGGCGCCCGGGCGTCATGTCGGGCAGGGGGAAGCCGTCGTGGATGCGGACGTGGATCTCCTTGTTCGCCTTGTCGATCGCCACAACGTCGCCCTGGGTGAAGGGCAGCGGGTCGAAATCCACGACGAAGTTCCGCAGACGGATACCCTCGCTGCGGTAGATCAGGGCCGCGCGGTTGTCGGGGTGGAGCAGCAGCGTGGCGCCCTGGCCGTCGAGGGTGATGTCCCGCGCATCCTCAACAGCGAAGGCGCACCAGCGGTCGTAGCGCGGCCCGATGCGATAGGTCCTCGGCTCGAAGCGCACGGTTGCCGGCTCGTCGAGTTCCTTCGCCGTCTCGATGGCCTTCCGGATGGCTGGTCCATCGTCGTGCTTGCCGTCGCCGACGGCGCCGAAGTCGGACACGCGGAGCGTCGTCATGGGCATGCAGCCCGCGGCGGTCAGTACGGCCGCAATCAGTGTCAGGCCAAGGTCGCCACGCCTCAAGGGAGAGAGCTCCGACGGGGTGTGCAAGGTCTTGGAGAGGACGGGGCAGAGCATCACCCGTCGTCCGGGTCGGCCAGTTCCGGACACTGTGCTCGAACGGTGTCGATGATGCGCCGGGCCGTCTCGACGGCGGCCGATGCGTCTTCGGCAGTCACGTGCTGCCTGCCGCCGTAGTCTCCCAGGTCACGGAGCTCCCATAGGGCATCGAAGTCCGCTCCCAGCTCAACGCTCCAGATGCCGGCCTTCACCCAGTCCCGATGCACGGCTGCGCGGAGCGCGGTATGTCGGGTGAACGTCTGGCCAGCCACGGCGAAGGCCGCCGAAACTGCGTGGAAGGCGGCGTAGTAGGCCCGTGAGGCCGCATCGTCGGCGCTCACGAGGAGGAGCGTCTCCGCGGAGGCCAAGGCGTTCAGGCCGCGGTCCCAGAGATCGCGTGCGTACTCGTCGCTCACCGTCGCAGCCCCTCCGCCTGCGCCCTGCGGTAGAGCGGGGCCGAGCCCGACTCGTAGTCCCCCACGTCCACCGGCTTGGCGCTGATCGGCCGATCCAGACGGAGCGATAGCGGGAGCAGTGCCCGGCTCGCCGTCCGTAGATCGCGCCACAGCCGGACTGGCCCGACCAGCAGGACCAGGATGTCGATGTCGCTATCCGGCCGACCCTCACCCCGCGCCTCCGACCCGTAGAGGACGACACTGTCGAGCCGCGGGCCGTACGCTTCGTCCAGGCAGGGCCTGATCTCGGCAAGCAGTTCCTCGCTGCCCATTGCCTCGCACCTCCGGTCCTCCCCGCAATGGCACGATACACGACTCCAAGGCGTAGGTCAACCCGCAGCGGCCAGTTCGTTGCCACTGCCTCAGAGGCCGAGCCGCTGCCGGCACTCGTCGAGGATGGTGGTGGTGCGGCTGGCGCCGACGCGGGTGACGCCGAGGGCGCGGACCTCGAGCAGGCGGTCGAGGCTGCGCACCCCGCCGGCGGCCTTGACCTGGACCTCGGGCGGCGCGTGCTGGCGCATGAGCTTGAGGTCGGCGTCGGTGGCGCCGCCGGTGCCGTAGCCGGTGGAGGTCTTGACCCAATCGGCGCCGACCTCGCCGCAGATCTCGCACAGGTGGATCTTGTGGGCGTCGTCGAGGTAGCAGTTCTCGAAGATCACCTTGACCCGCTGGCCGCGGGCGTGGGCCGTCTCGACGACCGCCGCGACGTCGGCGCGGACGTAGTCCCAGTCGCCGCTGAGCACCTTCGAGATGTTGACGACCATGTCGAGCTCCTGGCCGCCGTCGTCGAGCGCGCGCTCGGCCTCGGCGACCTTGACGGCCGTGGTGTGGCCACCGTGGGGGAAGCCGATGGTCGTGCTGGCCTGCACGGTGCTGCCCGCGAGGATCTCGGCGCAGCGCTTGAGCGCATACGGCAGGATGCAGCAGCTCGCTACGTCGTAGTCGAGCGCCACCTGGCAGCCCGCCTCGAGCTCGTCCCACGTGAAGATGGGATTGAGCAGCGAGTGGTCGATCATCTTGGCGATGTCGGCATAGGTGTAGGACATCCTCGCGGGCCTCCTCAGAAGCCAGTAGGTTGTGCCGTGCGGTGGACTATTCCCTTTGGCGGCGTCCGCCCTTTGTCTTCGGCCGTCTCTTGGCCGGCTGCTCGAAGGCGTCGACCTTGGTGAAGACGAGGGCGTCGCGCTCGGCGACCTTGCGGGCGTGGCGGAAGGCGGCGGCGCGGATGGTGGTCGTCTCGGTGAGAGTGAGCGGGCGTGTGTAGCGGGGCGAGTCGGCGGTGGGGTAGGAGTCGTCGAGTGTGTATCGGAGCTCGAGGTCGGGGCTGTCGTGGGAGATGGTGACGACGAGCCGGCCGGTGAAGCGGGGCTCCCTGGCGTGTCGGCCGAAGCGGACGTTGGCCTGGCCGACCTGGGGCTCGACGTCGGGGGGCCGCAGTCCGCGCTGGACGAGAGCGACGGTGGCCTGGTTCTGGTAGGAGCATCGGCAGGCGCGGGTGTCGTCGGGCATGACGACGAGTCCGCAGGCGGGGATGGCGTTGATGAAGCACCCGGCGCGGAGGCCGCCGTAGTTCTCGAGCCATCCGGCGTCGCGGTCGAGGTCGTAGTAGCCGAGGGTGGCGCTGCGCAGGAGCAGCAGGTGGTCGCAGCCGGCCGCGAGCCCGCAGCCCTGGCCCTTGCCGCGGATGTACCACGGATGGCCCCGCCACTGGCCGGGCCTCGGGTCCTCGACGAGCCGCTGCTTGCCGGTGAGCAGGTCCCAGGCCATGGGGAAGCCGTAGATGGTGCGGCCGACGATGGCGGGCCGCATGCCGCTCTGCTCGCCCTCCCAGAGCCGCTCGCCGGTGGACGCCCTGTAGGCGCGCATGCCCTTGCGGGTGTCGGAGGGCCTCGGGAAGCCGATGCGGCCGTAGCCCATGAGCAGCACGTCGTGGCCGGCGCTCACGGCCAGGGTCGTGCCGAAGGCGTCGTCGCCGTCGCGCCACGTCACCTTGCCTGTCTGGGCGTCGAGTGCGAGCAGGAGCCCGGTGGGGTGGACAGGCAGCGGCTTCTTCCCGCGGCGGCGGGCCTCGACCTCGGTGCGCAGGAGCTTGTCGATCTCGGCCGGCTCGCGGTCGATCAGGTGCACGCGGCCGTTGCCGACGGCGATCGCGTTGTTGCGGATCGAGTGCTTGGGGACGAAGGTCCACTTCAGCGCGCCTGTCTTGGCGTCCATGGCGAACAGGAGCGAGGTTTCGGTGAGGTGGTCGTCCATCGGCTTCTGCATGCCGGCGGTGCCCTTGCCGTGGGTGCACTTGATGACGTAGGCCTCGTTCATGAGGCCGCCGAAGAGGACGCCGTCGCGGCACGCGATGTAGCCCCAGCGGCCCCGCCGCCCGTCGGGGAACGGCGGCGCGGTGAAGGTGCCGAGCTGCTCCCCCGTGTGGAGGTCGAGCGGCAGGCATTCGTCCTTCCTGCGGACGTAGACGGCGCCGTCGGCTACGCAGTAGGTGCTGCCGATCTGCCCCGCGCCGATCTGCGTGCCCTCCCGGTAGGCGGCGAGGATGCCGGGCGACTTCAGCTCCCAGAGCAGCGTGCCGTTGTAGGCGTCGAGCGCCTTGAGGGCGTCGATGCCCTCGCGGAGCAGTACGCCGTCGGCGACGAGCGGCGCGACGTTCTTGCCGTGGCGGTCCACCGTCTCCAGCGTCTCGTCCTGGTACCAGAGCATGCCGAGCGGGGCGCGGACGATGGCGTCGCCCGAGCACATGGTGTTGCCGGCGTCGGCGAGGTTATGGGTCCAGCTCCCGGCGCCCTCGAGCGGGCCGCGCACGCCCACGCGCATCGCGCCGGGCCTGCCGACGCACACGGCGCCGCCGCAGGGCCGCTGGATGCGCGCGACCTCGGCCTGCTCGGGCGCCGTCGCCGAGACGACGAGGTTGGCGAAGTAGTCGGGCAGGTCCTTCGCCGTGCCGACGACGACGGCGACGCGGACGCCATAGAGGCCCGCGGCGTCGAGCTTGCGCCGAGCCGCTTCGGCTTCCGTCGGGTCCTTCGTCAATGCGACGACGCTCAGCCCCGAGCGGCGTGCCAGCTCGCAGGCGAGCGCGCCGTCGCCGCAGTCGAGGTCGAGGCACCAGCCCTTGCGGATGCCCGTCTTCCGCAGGATCTCCTCGGCGGCGGTCGCGGCGCCGCTGTCGCTCGGGTAGGGCGACGCCTTGGCCCGCGGCTCGAGGACCGCTGGCCGGGCGTCGGCGCGCGGGCGCCCGAAGCAGTAGATCGTGCCCTTGTCGGTGCTGGCCAGCAGCCGGCCGTCGGCGAAGGCCAGCGAGTGGACCGTGCCGTCGACCTTGGCGGACCACGCGACCTTGCGGGTCGCGGCATTGACGGCGGCGAGCTTGCCCGCGGCCCCGACGACGATGCGCGTGCCCGCGACGAGCAGCGCCGTCGGCTGGCCGTCGAGCGCGAGGGACCAGCGGTCCTTGAGCAGCGGGGCATCGTCGATGCGCTCGAGGTGGTGCTTGTCGGTGACCATCTTGACCATCGGCAGGCGGGGCGTGGCGCGGGCGGTGTCGGCCTCGCGGCGCGCGTTGTAGGTCCGCCGCGCGAGGGTGGCGGCGCACAGCTTCGGCCCCTCGGAGCGGATGAAGCCGTCGGCCGTGACGCACACGACCTGGCGCTCGCCGACGTGGAACTCGCCGTGGGGCTTGCGACCGTCGCGCTTGAATGGGTCCCACCAGAAGCGGCGGCCGACCTGGTGGTAGCGCAGCCCCGTTGCCGTGTCGAAGGCCATGCCCGAGTTGAAGTAGACCTCGTCGGTCGCCACCACGTCGCCGCCGCCCGTGCCCCACGGCGTCTTGCCGCCGTAGCGGCTCAGGTGGAAGTGGATGAACCGCCCCGTCTCGCGGTCGAAGGCCGCCGGCACGCTGCGGCCCGTGGTCACCAGCACGTGGTCCTTCGTCACGGCCAGATAGCCCTGCGACGCGACGCCGCCGCGCGAGAAGCAGACCATGTGGGGCTGATCGATCTCCAGGAACCCCGCGTTGTCGTTGCACCAGAGCACCCTGCCGCTCTCGGCATCGACGGCATAGACGAACACGCCCTCGATGGGCCAGATGCCGGCGCCGAAGTAGACGACGCCGTCGCGGATGGCCGGCCCGCCGCGCGCGACCCAGCGCGAGACCAGGCGGCCGTTGCCGAGCACCCGCTCGCCGCTCGGCCCCGCGCGCAGCCGCCAGAGCTGCTTGCCATCCTTCAACGAGAGGCAGTAGAGGCAGCCGTCGTCGCTGACGGCGTAGACCCGCCCCTTCCAGATCGCGGGCGCGAGGCGCACCGGGCCGCCGGTGAAGACGCTCCAGCGCTCCTGCCCGGTCGCCGCGTCGAGGGCAGTGACCTTGTCGTCGGCGCTGCTGCCGAACACGCACAGCCCGTCCGCCACGACGACGCTGTAGGCCCAGTCGAACCTCATCCGCGACCGGGCGAGGCTCCTACCCACCCACGCGCGCCGCGGCGCGTGGCGCGCCGGCCGCATCCAGTGGAGCGTCGGCTTTGCGGGGAGTGGCTCCGCCGTGTAGCCGCTGCGCGCGGCGTCGGCCCGATACTGCGGCCAGTCGGCGGCCAGGCTGGCGCCCGCCGCGGCCAGCAGGAGCACGCACAGCAGCGGCGATTCGGGCATCCTCAGCATGGCTCTCCTCGTCGATGGCCCGGCCAGGGCACGGCTCACCCCATGGCAGCGGCGGGCGGGACCCCGTCGTCGGTCATCCGGGGCAGGTGGCTTCGCTAGTCGGGGGCCTCGAGGCCCGCGGGGTCGAGCACCACGTGCTTCACCGACCGCCGCAGGTGGGTGTAGGTGACGTGCACCTTCCCGTCGGCGGCCTGGATCGCGGCGGGATAGGAGAACTCGCCTTTGGCCTTCTCGAGCGTCAGGACCGGCGTCCAGCCCTTCCCGTTCTTCGAGATCGCCACGTTCAGCATGTTGCGGCCCGAGGGGAACCCGCCCTTTCGGGTCGTGTGGTTGTAGACGAGGAGCTGGCGGCCGTCGGCGAGCGTCACGGCATCGATGCCGGCATTGGGGTTCGGCAGCGAGGTGGCCGTCATCTTGCTCCACGTCCTGCCGCCGTCGGCGGACCAGCTCTGTGCGACGACGCTCTGCCTGCTGCGGCAGAGCACCTGCATCTTCCCGTCGGCATGGGTCAGGAGGCTCGGCTGGATGGCGCCGAACTCCCGGCCGTCGTGGATGGGGCCGATGACCTGCCAGGTCTTGCCGCCGTCTCGGGTCAGCTCGAAGTGGACTCGCCAGCCGCGATGCTCGGTGCTCGACGGGCAGAGGATGGCGCCGTCGGCGAGCTGGACGGGCTTGTTCTTGACGGGTCCGATGAGGTGGCCGATCGCGTCATCCTTGCCGAGCTTGCGCGGCTCGGACCACGTCGTGCCCTCGTCGGTCGAGGTCGTCACCATGCCCCACCACGCTCGAGGCGACGGCCCGACCTTGTAGAACAGCATCAGCGGCCCGCCCTTGGGCCGGAACAGCGCGGGGTTCCAGCACGGGTACCGCCTCTCGGGCGACTGGACGCCGTTGGCGACCTCGACGGGCCTGGACCATGCCTTGGCGTCGTGCCGCGACAGCCAGATGCCCACGTCGGGGTTCCGCTCGTGCTTGCCGCCGAACCAGGCGGCCACGAGGCCCGACGGGGTCTCGACCACCGTCGAGGCATGGCACTGCGGCGTCGGTGTGTCGTCGAGCGCGTAGATCAGCTCGCCGCGGACGTACCCGCCCTGGCCCGCCGTGGCGACGTCCGGCAGCGCAATCCTGGCCGGCGCCTTCGAGCCGCCCAACGCACAGCTCAGCAGCCCGATGCTGGCCAGGGCCAGCGCGGCCTCGTGGAGCCCCATCGCAGTTCCTTTCTACTCGAGCCCGCGCCGCTCGAAGTGCTTGCCTTGCCTCGACGCGCGCCACTGCGCCTCGGTGTCGAGCGCGGCGCCGGGGTCGCCCTGCTGCGTCATCCAGCGATCCAGCTCCGCCGACAGGCGTCGCTTCGCGTCGGCGTGGTCGGGGTCGTCGGCGAGGTTGGCCATCTCGTGGGGGTCCTGGTCCATCCTGTAGAGCTGCTCGGGCGGCCTGCGCATGTAGCGCTGGACGAGCCGCCGGGTGCGCTCGCTGAAGGTGGCCTCGAAGACCCAGCTCGGCCAGTAGTCGTGCCACTGGTTCTGGCCCATCAGGTGCTTCTCGATGTAGAGCGCCTCGGGGGAGAGGTTGCGGATGTAGTGGTACGTGCCGTCGGTCACGGCGCGGATCGGGTAGGGCGGCCCCTCGGGGATGTTGTTGTGCATGAAGTAGGCGAACTCGCGGTGGCGGTCGGTCTCGCCGAGGAGGACGCGCAGGAAGCTCGTGCCGTCGAACGCGCCCGCCTTGGGGGCGCCGCCGGCCGCCTCGACGAGCGTGGGCGCCACGTCGGCGTACTGGATCATCGCGTCGGTGCGGCGGCCCGGCGTGACGCGACCCGGCCAGCGCACGACGAAGCCCGTGTGGATGCCTGTATTCCAGTTGGTCCACTTGTTGCCGGGGAACTGGGAGCCCTGCTCGGAGGTGAAGATCACGAGGGTGTCGTCGGCGTGGCCGGCCTCGTCGAGCGTCTTGAGGATGGCGCCGACCTCGCGGTCGAGGACCTCGATCTCGGCGAGGTACTTGGCGTAGTCCCTGCGGGTGGCCTCGGTGTCCGCCAGGTTCGGCGGGAGCTCGAGCGCCTTCGGGTCGAAGTGGTCGGGGTCGCCGAGGGTCCACGGCGCGTGCGGCTCGAACAGGCCGGTGACCAGGCAGAAGGGCTGGTCGCCGTCTCGGCCCATGAACTTGCGGATCCCCGCGGTGCCGAACTTCGGGCTCGGATGCACGCATCCGCCCTCGATGCCGGGGACCTTCTCGAAGGGGAAGCTGCGCGGCGGCACGACGTGCTTCTTGCCGGCCAGCCCGACGCGGTAGCCGAGGTCGCCGAGGAAGTGGGCGATGCTCTTCGTGCCCCGGCGGGCCGCCGAGTGGTTCCAGCACGACCCGTTGCGGGCGGGATAGCGACCGGTGTAGAGCTCGGTCCGGCAGGGGTTGCACATGGCCATGGCGAGGAAGGCGTGGTTGAAGACCACGCCCTGGGTCGCCAGGCGGTCGATGTTCGGCGTCTTCACGTTCTGGCCGCCATAGAGCGGCAGGTCGTTGTAGGTGGCGTCGTCGGCGATGATGAGGAGGATGTTGGGACGACTCACTGCCCGTCTCCCTTCTCTCGTTGCGGGTGTGCCCTCGGCGCCGGACGCCAGGGGCAGGCTCGCGCCCGCGGCACCCAGGGCACTCAGGAAGCGCCGCCTTGTCGTTCGCATGTCGTGGACCTCGTGACGGGGTGCTACTTGCCCATCGCCTTGAGCGCGTCGAGGCAGCGCTGGACGCTCTCGAGCGGTGGATAGGCGTCGCTCTCGTACTCGACGATGTACCACTCGGTGCCGCCGACGCTCTCGCAGAGACCGAAGATGTCGGCCCAGGGCAGGGTGTCGTCGCCGATGATGGGCTGGAAGCCTGCGCTGCGGTCCTCGGCGCCCTTTTCGGCGTGCCAGGGCTTGAGGTGGACCGTGGTGGCGCGGCCGGGGTACTTCTCGAGGATGGCGATGCAGTCGCCGCCGCCGCTGGCCGCGTTGCCGGTGTCGAGCTGCATGACGACCCCGGCCTTGGTGTTGCCGAAGAGGGTGTCCCACGGCGTCTCGCCGTCGAGCTCGGTGAACTCGATGTGGTGGTTGTGGTAGCCGGTCTTCATGCCGTGGGGTGCGAGCTTGTCGGCGAGGGCGTTGAAGAAGTCCGCCATCTTCCGCCAGTCGTCACGGGTCTGGACGAGGTGGCCGGGGATGCCGGGCACGATGACGAAGCGGTTGCCGAGGGTCTGGTTCAGCTCGATGGTTGCGGCGAGAGTGTCGTCCTGGACGGCGCCGAAGGGGGTGTGCCATCCGCAGCAAACGAGGCCGTTGTCGTCGAGCATCTTGCGCAGCTCGGCGCCCTCGTGCTGCGGCGGGCCGGCGAACTCGACGCCCTCGTAGCCCATCGCGGCCACGGCCTCGATGGTGCCCGCGGCGTCCTCCGCCAGAGCGTGCCGCACCGAGTAGAGCTCCAAGCCGATCGGGATCCGTGCCATCAAGCAGCTCC
>CBFDBL010000137.1:0-11238 GCA_965603035.1 uncultured bacterium | reverse complement strand
CGTGTCAGGAGCCTTTTCTGTCCGTCAAAGCCGTCGGGGCTGACTGCCGCAGACCGCCTGCGTCATCGCCCCCGGCGCCTGCGGGCCACGGAAGGCGGGCCTCGGGACAGGTGGCGCGCCTGCGTTGCGGCGCGGCCCTGCCAGCGCTGCGGAGATCCCACACCTGCGCAGGTGTGGGATCGTCGTCGAGGTCTTCCTCTGGCGGGCAGAGACGAGCGAAGCCGGGAAGGACCTGCGTCGCCATCGGCCACGTCGCGGGTAGGCCGCCCCATGGGCCATGCCAGTGCTTGCTCGCAGGAAATCGACGACGACGACGAGCACGATCCGGGCCGGCGAGCGATGCTCCCTGACATTCGGGTCCGGACTCGTTGACGCGGCCGCCGCGAATGGGTACATTGGCGGGGCGGCCTGCGGCCCGGGCCTGGGCTGGGACGGCATGGCCCGCACGACCGCAGGGCTCTGAGAAGGGAATGCCTGATGACGCCCGACGACGCGCCCCGCCGCCCCATCCACCGGCCGGCCGCCGAGCCGATCCGCATCGCGAAGCCCGAGGAGGAGCCCGAGCCGGCCGGGCCGTCGGTCGAGCCCGTGTGGGCCGACGGCGCCCCCGGCGCGCTCGGCGACGGGGACGCCGATAGGCCGACGGTGGACGTCTACTCGCTCAAGAAGGAGCACCTCAACGGCACGGCCGTCATCGTGTGCCCAGGCGGCGGCTACGACCACCTCGCACTCGACCACGAAGGCCACGCCGTCGCCACCTGGCTCAACTCCCTGGGCATCACCGCCTTCGTCCTCCACTACCGCGTCGCGCCCCGATACCGCCAGCCCGCGCCGCTCCAGGACGCCCGCCGCGCCGTCCGCATGGTCCGCCACCGCGCCGACGAGTGGCTCGTCAGCCCACGCCGCGTCGGCATCCTCGGCTTCTCGGCCGGCGGCCACCTCGCCGCCACCACCGCCGCACGCTGGAACGAGGGCAACAAGGGCGCCGAAGACCCCGTGGACCGCATCAGCAGCCGCCCCGACTTTCTCATCCTCGCCTACCCCGTCATCACCCTCGCCGGCAAGTACGCCAGTGCCCACAGCCGCGACAACCTGCTCGGCGAGGACGCCGCCGACAAGCTCTGCAACCTCCTGTCCTGCGAGCGACACGTCAACACCGGCACCCCGCCCACCTTCCTCGTCCACGCCGGCGACGACAAGGCGGTCCCGCCCGAGAACAGCGTGCTCTTCTACCTCGCCCTGCGCAAGGCCGGCGTGCCCGCCGAGCTCCACATCTACGAGCGCGGCGGCCACGGCTTCGGCCTCGCCCACGACGACCCCGTGCTCGCGAGCTGGCCCCGCCGCTGCGCCGACTGGCTCCGCCGCCGCGGACTGCTCCAGACGCCGACCTGACCCGGCCGATCTGCCCGCAGCGTCTTCGCCCCCATCTCGGAAGCCCGATGGGCCCCGCCTCGCCACGCTGGCGGTGTCCGCCCTGTGGCAGCCTGGCGGCGGGTCTGAGTCTCGGAGTTCCAGAACTGCGAGACTCGAGATTCGGCGAGCCCCGTTGGCTCCCGCAACGTTCAGAACGCGAGGCGCGGCAGGCTGTCTCTGCCTGCCGCGCCTGGGGTGCGAGATGCTGCTCGATGCTTATGTCGCGATCTTGTAGACCTTTCCGTCGATGACGAGCACCATGGGCTTGCCCTCGGCGAGATAGCGGCCGATGCCCTCGTGGGCGTTCATCAGGGCGAAGTAGTCGTCGCTGAGGGCCTTGACCTCGACGATCTGGTCCTTGTGCTTCGCCTCGTCGTAGAGGCTGTCGTAGAGGATGCCGTCGGGCTTTCGGTAGAAGGTCTTGTCGCCGATGTGGACGATCGAGACGTTGGCGACGCGGCCGATGGCCTCGGCGTCTGCGTCCTCGAGAGCGAGGGCCCGGTCGAACCTGCCGCGCCAGGCACCCCCGCGGCCGTCGGCGCGCCGCGCGGGGGCACGCGGAGCCGGCAGAGCGGCGGTCGGGCCTGGCGCCGAGCCCTTGAGGCGGGCCAGGTCCTTGGCGGCGTGCACGGCGCCCGCGCCCTCGGACGTGCGGGCGAAGCGCTCCTCCATCTCGCGCAGCCGGTGGGCCACCTGCGGCCGCGCACTGTCCTCGACGACGAGGAACGAGGTGTAGGGCGTCATGATCCCGTGCCGCTTGCCCAGCCGCACCACCTCGTCCACCAGCTCCTGGTTCTTGCCGCGCAGCCGGATCTCGTCGAGCAGATAGGCCACCTTGCGCGTCGCCCACAGACGAGGCAGGAAGGCGTTGTCCTTCGTCGCCGCAAAGTTCGTCTCGAAGACGAACTCGCGCTGCTTCCCGTTGACGGTGCCGGTGAGCTTGACGGCCTTGTGCCCCTCGCCCTCGAAGCGGCCCAGCACCATGAGCTGGCTCCCGCGGAACAGGTCGCCGAGCCGTCGGGGGTACATCTCCGTCAGCTTCAGGCCCGGCGCCTCGAGCTTCACGTCCGCCAGCACGGGGTTGGCGACCTTCTGGTAGAAGTTCGAGACCTTGACCTCGATGTCTTCCTTCGGCGTCACGTAGTCGGGCGCGCCGTGGTTGTCCTCGGCCAGCTTGTCGAGCAGCTTGGTGTTGACGTCGAACCCGACGCCGAAGGCGAACACCCGGCCCTTGCCGTCGGCGTTCGCGCCCTTGACGTTCTTGAGGATCGTCTCGACGTTCGTCTCGCCGATCGTCGGCAGACCGTCGGTCAGGAAGACGACCATGGGCAGGCCGTCGGCGCCCTTGAGGGTCTTGAGCGCGAGCAGCATGGCGTCGTTGATGGCGGTGCCGCCGCGGGCCTCGATCTTGTCGATGAACTCGACGGCCGCAGCCACGTTCTCCTTCGACGCGGGGATCAGGCTCTCGCGGAAGCTCGTCGGCTCGGTGGCGAAGGTGATGATGGCGAAGCGGTCCTTGGGCTTGAGGCTGTTGACGCAGTAGCGGAGGGCGCCCTTGGCCTGGCGGATCTTCTCGCCCTGCATCGAGCCCGAGGTGTCGAGCACGAAGGCGAGGCTCTTGGCCACGACCTCGTCGTCCTTGACCTCGACCTTGGGCGCGGCGGTGAGCAGGAAGTAGCCGGTCTCGGCCGCGGGCTTGTGGGTCACGACGCTCAGGCCGACGTCCTTCTTCGAGACGTTGAAGTAGAGCTTGAAGTCGCGCTCGGGCATCAGGTTGGCCTGCTCGAAGCCGCAGGTCGCCTTCGCGTCGCCGTCGCGCTTGACGTCCACCTGGTGGGTCGGCGAGTAGATCGTCTTGATGCCGTCGGCCTGCTGGACGCGGACGCGCAGGGCGCAGGTGCCGATGGTGCCCGTCCTGGGCTTGGCCGCCCGGAGGGGGTAGACGAACTCGTAGAGGCCGCCGTCGGCCTCGAGCGCCAGCGAGTAGGTCAGCTTGACCTTTGTCTCCGAGTTCGGGTTCATCGGGTAGACGCGGCACTTGAGCATCTTGGTGCCGACGAACTCCAGGAGCCCGGGATCCTTCATTTTTCGCACGATGCCTTCATAAATCCCCCGGGCCTTGTCGGCGTCGAGCAGCTCGCCCTTGACCATCTTGCCGTTGATGTCCATCTGGAAGTCATCGACGGCGGCGTTGGCCTCGAGGGGGAAGAAGTAGGTTCCCTCGAGGACGTAGGGGTTGGGGTTATAGAAGACGGCGTCGACGGCGACTCGGGCGACGGGGCCTCGGATGGTGATGTCGGCGCGGTGGGTGCGGGTCTCGAGCGGCTTGCGGACCGGCCTGTGCGGCCTGGGCGGGCGGATGATGGGCATGGGGGTGGGGATCACGCGGCAGGCCGTCGCGTCGTGCACCCCAAGTGCAACAATGGCCGCCACTAACGTCAGTACGCCGAGCGCTCGCGCCGTCCGCATCGCTTTGCCTCCTCGCAGTTCGGGTCGGGACATGGGTCGCCTGTTGTTCTATTGGACGCGCCGGCCGCTGTCAAGGTTCCCGGCCGGGGCGCAGCCATGGCGGCCCCCTTCCGCGGGGCGCCGGGCCTGCGGGAGGGGCCGCCAGTGGGTTCGCGGGCGGCTATGTCGTGAGCTTGTAGACCTTTCCGTCGAAGACGAGCACCATGGGCTTGCCTTCGGCGAGGTAGCGTCCGATGCCGTCGTGCTTGCGGAGCAGCTCGAAGTAGGCGTCGCTGAAGGCCTTGACCTCGACGATCTGGCCCTTGTGCTTCGCCTCGTCGTAGAGGCTGTCGTAGAGCACGCCGTCGGGCTTTCGGTAGAAGGTCTTGTCGCCGACCCGGACGATCTTCTCGGCGACGAGGCGGCCGAGGTCCTTCTTCTCGGCCGCATCGAAGCCGAAGGAGTCCATCGCCGGCGGCCCGCCCGGCGCGGCCGTGGACGGACGCGGGGCGAGGGCCCCGTACTTGCCGCCGCCGATGTCGCGCGCGAGGTTCACGGCCGCCTCGCCCTCCTTCGCCTGCTCCAGGCGACCGCCGGCCTGCCGCATCCGCGCCGCAAGCTGTGGCCGATCACCGTCCTCGACGACGAGGAACGACGTGTAGGGCGTCATGATCCCGTGGCGCTTGCCCAGCCGCACCACCTCGTCCACCAGCTCCTGGTTCTTGCCGCGCAGCCGGATCTCGTCGAGCAGATAGGCCACCTTGCGCGTCGCCCACAGACGAGGCAGGAAGGCGTTGTCCTTCGTCGCCGCAAAGTTCGTCTCGAAGACGAACTCGCGCTGCTTCCCGTTGACGGTGCCGGTGAGCTTGACGGCCTTGTGCCCCTCGCCCTCGAAGCGGCCCAGCACCATGAGCTGGCTCCCGCGGAACAGGTCGCCGAGCCGTCGGGGGTACATCTCCGTCAGCTTCAGGCCCGGCGCCTCGAGCTTCACGTCCGCCAGCACGGGGTTGGCGACCTTCTGGTAGAAGTTCGAGACCTTGACCTCGATGTCTTCCTTCGGCGTCACGTAGTCGGGCGCGCCGTGGTTGTCCTCGGCCAGCTTGTCGAGCAGCTTGGTGTTGACGTCGAACCCGACGCCGAAGGCGAACACCCGGCCCTTGCCGTCGGCGTTCGCGCCCTTGACGTTCTTGAGGATCGTCTCGACGTTCGTCTCGCCGATCGTCGGCAGACCGTCGGTCAGGAAGACGACCATGGGCAGGCCGTCGGCGCCCTTGAGGGTCTTGAGCGCGAGCAGCATGGCGTCGTTGATGGCGGTGCCGCCGCGGGCCTCGATCTTGTCGATGAACTCGACGGCCGCAGCCACGTTCTCCTTCGACGCGGGGATCAGGCTCTCGCGGAAGCTCGTCGGCTCGGTGGCGAAGGTGATGATGGCGAAGCGGTCCTTGGGCTTGAGGCTGTTGACGCAGTAGCGGAGGGCGCCCTTGGCCTGGCGGATCTTCTCGCCCTGCATCGAGCCCGAGGTGTCGAGCACGAAGGCGAGGCTCTTGGCCACGACCTCGTCGTCCTTGACCTCGACCTTGGGCGCGGCGGTGAGCAGGAAGTAGCCGGTCTCGGCCGCGGGCTTGTGGGTCACGACGCTCAGGCCGACGTCCTTCTTCGAGACGTTGAAGTAGAGCTTGAAGTCGCGCTCGGGCATCAGGTTGGCCTGCTCGAAGCCGCAGGTCGCCTTCGCGTCGCCGTCGCGCTTGACGTCCACCTGGTGGGTCGGCGAGTAGATCGTCTTGATGCCGTCGGCCTGCTGGACGCGGACGCGCAGGGCGCAGGTGCCGATGGTGCCCGTCCTGGGCTTGGCCGCCCGGAGGGGGTAGACGAACTCGTAGAGGCCGCCGTCGGCCTCGAGCGCCAGCGAGTAGGTCAGCTTGACCTTCGTCTCGGAATTGGGGTTCATCGGGTAGACGCGGCACTTGAGGAGCTGGGTGCCGACGAACTCGAGGAGCCCGGGGTCCTTCATCTTGCGGACGATGCCCTCGTAGATGCCTCGTGCCTTGTCGGCGTCGAGCAGCTCGCCCTTGACCATCTTGCCATTGATGTCCATCTGGAAATCATCGACGGCGGCGTTGGCGGGCAGTGGGAAGAAGTAGGTGCCCTCGAGCACGTAGGCATTGGGGTTGTAGAAGACGGCGTTGACGGCCACGGTGGCGACGGGGCCCTGGATATCGATGTCGGCCTGGTGCGAGCGTGTCTCGAGCCGGCGCTGCGGCGGGCGGCGGGGCCGCACGATGGGCATCGGCGAGGGCACGACCACGCACGGCGTCGCGTCCTGCGTCACAAGCCCAAACACTGCAAGCACTACCGCCACTGCTCCGAGCGCTCGTGTCGTCCTCATCGCTCGCCTCCTTCTTCCTGGGCAGACGTACGTTGACCGTCATTTTATGAGACGCACCCCGACGCCCGCAAGTTCCCGGATCTCCCGCGCGCCCTTCGCCGCTCCCAGGGCTTCTGCTATAATGGGACGAGATGAGGGAATAAGGGCGTTCACCCGTGGCGACCATGCCGAAAACCCGGCTTCGAGTCCACGTGCGCGGCACGGTGCAGGGCGTGGGCTTCCGGCCCTTCATCTACCGCTTGGCCCGCGACGAGGGGCTGGCGGGGTGGGTGCGCAACGACTCCTCGGGCGTGGTGATCGAGGTCGAGGGGCCGACGGCGAGGGTCGAGCGGTTCGTCGCGCGGCTGCCAGCCGAGGCGCCGCCGGTCTCGGATATCGCCGAGGTCCATCACCTGGCCGTCGAGGCGACGGGCGAGGAGGGCTTCCGCATCGTGCACAGCGAGCGGCTGCCCGACGCGCTGGCCGAGATACCGCCCGACCTCGGCCTGTGCGACGACTGCCGCCGCGAGATGCTCGACCCCGACGACCGCCGCCACCTCTATCCGTTCATCAACTGCACCAACTGCGGGCCCCGCTTCACCATCGCCGAGAGCCTGCCCTACGACCGGCCCTTCACCTCGATGAAGCCCTTCACCCTGTGCCCCGACTGCCAGCGGGAGTACGACGATCCCGCCGACCGTCGGTTCCACGCCCAGCCCAACGCCTGCTGGGTCTGCGGCCCGCGGCTCACGCTGCTCGACCCCTCGGGGACGCAGGTGGACACCGACGACCCGGTCGTGGCCGTCGGCGAGGCGCTGCGCGAGGGCAAGATCGCGGCCGTCAAGGGCCTCGGCGGCTTCCACCTGGCCTGCGACGCGACCCACGAGCAGACCGTCCAGACCCTCCGCCAGCGCAAGTGGCGGGAGAAGAAGCCCTTCGCCGTGATGGTGCCCGACCTCGAGGCCGCCCGCCGCCTCTGCGAGCTGACCGAGGCCGAGGAGCGCCTGCTCGCCAGCTACCGCAAGCCCATCGTCCTGTGCCGCAAGCGGCCCGACCACCCGCTCGCCCGCGCGGTGGCGCCGGCCAGCCAGTTCTTCGGCCTCATGCTGCCCTACACCCCGCTCCACGTCCTCCTGATGCGCCAGGGCTTCGCCGCCCTCGTGATGACCAGCGCCAACCGCACCGACGAGCCGATCGCCATCGACAACGACGAGTGCCTCGACCGCCTCGGCACCGTCGCCGACCTCTTCCTGGTCCACGATCGCGCCATCATCCGCCGCAGCGACGACTCGGTGACCCGCGTCTTCCGCGACGAGCCCATCGTCCAGCGCCGCGCACGCGGCTACGTGCCCACCGCCGTCCCCGTCGGCGTCGAGGGGCCCGTGCTCGCGCTCGGCGGCGACCTCAAGAACACGATCTGCATCGTCCGCCGAGGCCGCGCCTACCTCAGCCAGCACGTCGGCGACCTCGAGCACGCCGAGGCTCACGACTTCTACGGCGAGACCATCGCTCACTTCAAGGCCATCCTCGAGACCGACCCCGCACTCGTCGCACACGACCTCCACCCCGGCTACCACTCGACCGCCTACGCCCACAGGCTCGCCCAGACCCGTGGCACAGGCTTCCAGCCTGTGACGGAGCCGGAGGACGAATCCACAGGCAGGATGCCTGTGCCACAGGGTGAGGAGGATGCGAGGAGGCCCACAAAGACCCGTGGCACAGGCTTCCAGCCTGTGGTGGACGGGGAAGAGCCTGACACAGGCAAGATGCCTGTGCCACGGGAGGGGGAAGTCGAGCTGGTGGGCGTGCAGCACCACCACGCCCACGCCGTGGCGTGCATGGCCGAGCACGGGCTCGAAGGGCCGGTCATCGGGGTGGCGCTCGACGGCACGGGCTACGGGGCGGACGGGAAGGTCTGGGGCGGGGAGTTCCTGGTCGCGACCCTCGCCGACTTCAAGCGGATGGCCCACCTGGCCTACGTGCCGATGCCGGGCGGCGAGCGGGCGATCCAGGAGCCGTGGCGGATGGCGGTCGCCTACCTCGGCGAGGCGGTGCCCGAGCTGCGCAAGCTCCCCATCGACGCCGACAAGCTCGATGCGGTCGAGCAGCTCCTGGCCAGCAGGGCGTGCGGCCCCGAGACGTCGAGCATGGGCCGCCTGTTCGACGGGGTCTCCGCGCTGCTCGGCGTCTGCACCCGCGTGAGCTACGAGGGGCAGGCCGCCATCGAGCTCGAGGCCGCCGCCGAGCCCAGCGACCCGCTCTACTACCCGTTCAACCTCGACGTCACGGACAGCCCGTGCACGGTCCACCCCAGCGAGATCGTCGCCGGGGTGCTCGCCGACCTGCGGGCCGGCACGCCCAAGGGCGTGGTCGCCACGCGCTTCCACCAGACCGTCGTCGAGCTGATCGACGTCGTCTGCCAGCGCATCCGCCGCGAGAGCGGGCTCGACTCCGTCGTGCTCAGCGGCGGGTGCTTCCAGAACCGGCTCCTGCTCGAGGGCGCCTGCGAGGCGCTCGAGCGCCACGGCTTCGACGTGCACTACCATCGGCTCGTGCCGACCAACGACGGCGGCCTGGCCCTCGGGCAGGCCGTGGCGGCGTGCGCGAAGGCCCGTGACGCGTGATGCGTGAGAAGAGGGGAAGCCTGTGTGCCTGTCGATCCCAGCCCGGATCGTGACCGTTGCCGGCAACGCTGGCACCATCGACGTGATGGGGAACCAGCGCGAGGCGGACCTCAGCCTGATCGACGACCCGCAGATCGGCGATTACGTGCTGCTGCACGCCGGGTTCGCCATCGAGAAGATGACGGCGGAGGACGCGGCGGAGAGCCTGCGGGTGTGGGAGGAGCTGGGCAATGTCCAGTTCGGGGGCTGACCTGCCGCCTCGCATCGCCGACCTCAAGCGCCTGCTCGACGAGCGCGCCGCGCGGCTGGGCCGCACGGTGCGGCTGATGGAGGTCTGCGGCACCCACACGATGCAGCTCTTCCGCAGCGGCATCCGCGCCATGCTGCCGCCCAACGTCGCGCTCCTCAGCGGCCCGGGCTGCCCCGTGTGCGTCACGCCCATGGGCATGGTCGACGCCGCCATCGAGATCGCCCGCCTCGACGGCGTGGCCCTGGCGACCTTCGGCGACATGGTCCGCGTGCCCGGCAGCCGCTCGAGCCTCGAGCTGGCCAAGGCCGAGGGCGCCGACGTCCGCATCGTCTACTCCCCGCTCGACGCGCTCGAGCTCGCCGAGGCGCTGCCCGGCCGACGAGTCGTCTTCTTCGCCATCGGATTCGAGACCACCTCGCCCACCGTCGCCGCCACCGTCGCCTACGCCCGCGACCGCGGCCTCGGCAACCTGCTCGTCGTCCCCGCCCACAAGCTCATCCCGCCCGCCATGGTCGCCATCCTCGAGGGCGGAGAGGCACGCGTCGACGGCTTCCTGTGCCCGGGCCACGTCTGCGTGACCATCGGCTCGGCGCCCTTCGAGCCCATCGCCGAGCGCTACCAGGCGCCCTGCGTCGTCACAGGCTTCGAGGCCGAGGACATCCTCGAGGGCGTCGCCATGCTGCTCCTCCAGCTCGTCGAGGAGCGGCCGACCGTCGAGATCCAGTACACGCGCTGGGTCCACCGCGAGGGCAACCGCAAGGCGCAGGCGGCGATCGCCGAGGTCTTCGACGTCTGCGACACCGCCTGGCGCGGCCTCGGCGTCATCCCCGACAGCGGCCTCGAGCTCAAGCCCGAGCTCGCGCGATTCGACGCCCTCGCCGCGCTCGGCGTCGAGCCCACCCCCGAGCTCGAGAACCCCGGATGCTCCTGCGGCGACGTGCTCCGAGGCGTCATCGACCCGCCCGACTGCCCCCTCTTCGCCACCACCTGCACCCCGGCCAGCCCCGTCGGCCCCTGCATGGTCTCGACGGAAGGCAGTTGCGCAGCGTTCTACAAGTACGGGGAACACTAAGAGAACACAGGAATCGTGATGCGTGATGCGTGAGAAGACCACGGTTGGGGAGGTCGTCACGAAAGGAGGGAGCGATGACGTTCGAGGAATGGGTGGCACAAGCCCCCGCGGTCATCACAGAGGATTCACTGTGGCGCGTGGAGGCGTACCGACTGTCGCTGTTCGCGGCGGACGTCTGCTGGCATGACCTGAGCAAGCTCACGCGCGACAGGCGGACGCGAGACGTGATGGGCCAACTGAACCGAGCCGTTGGCTCGATGAGTGCGAACATCGCGGAAGGCTACTCGCGCGGTTCCCAGAAGGATCGAGCACGTTTCTACGAGTATTCGCTGGGCTCGGCGCGAGAGAGCCGCGACCGCGACTGGTACTTCAAGGTCCGCCACGTGCTCGGCCCGCAGGTGACTGACCACCGCCTCGCCCTCATCACCCAGGCCATTCGCCTCCTCCTGACCATGGTGCCCGACCAGCGCGGCTACGCTGTCCACGATGCCGAGGAGTCGTACGGGGAGGCCGGTCAATGACCGTGACAAGGCAGCGTCCCGGTCTGATCACGCATCACGCATCACGCATCACGCGTCTGCCGGGAGGGTGCATCCAATGACCGGAGCACGCGTGCTCCTCGCGCACGGCGGCGGCGGGTCCCTGACCAGGGACCTCATCAACGCGGCGATCGTGTCGCGGTTCGGCAATCCCGTGCTCGCGCCGCTCGGCGACAGCGCGCTGCTCGACCTGCCGCCGGGGCGCGTGGCCTTCACGACCGACAGCTACGTGGTGAAGCCGCTGGTGTTCCGCGGCGGCGACATCGGTCGGCTGGCGGTGTGCGGGACGGTGAACGATCTGGCGATGGCGGGCGCGCGGCCGCTGCACCTGTCGCTGGCGCTGATCCTCGAGGAGGGGCTGCGGCTGGACCTGCTCGGGACGATCCTGGACTCGGCGAAGGCGGCGGCCGACGAGGCGGGCGTGACCGTGGTGTGCGGCGACACGAAGGTGGTGGAGCGCGGCGCGGCCGACGGCTGCTACATCAACACGGCGGGGGTCGGCGTGGTGCCCGAGGGGGTCGTGCTCG
>CBFDBL010000136.1:0-11241 GCA_965603035.1 uncultured bacterium | reverse complement strand
TGGCCTTCTACGACGAGACGCACCAGGGCAAGCGCGACAAGGGCCTCGAGGAGCCGATGGTCGAGTGGAAGGAGGCGATGGCCAAGGTCGCCAAGGTGGACGACATCACCGGCCCGACGCCGATCTACGGCGACATCACGATGGGCTGGGGCGAGGAGGAGATGCCCTCGCTCATGTGCTCGTGGTTCCAGGCCATGACCTTCTGCAAGTGGCTGTCGCTGAAGACCGGCACGACCTATCGCCTGCCGACCGAGGCCGAGTGGGAGTATGCGGCCCGCGCAGGCTCCACCACCCCCTACTTCTTCGGCGACGACCCCGACGGCCTCGAGGACTACGCCTGGTACGAGGACAACTCCGACGACGAGGCCCGCAAGGTCGGGCAGAAGAAGCCCAGCCCCTGGGGCCTCTACGACATCTACGGCAACGTCGCTGAGTGGTGCATCGACTTCTACGACCCCCAGACCTACGCCGAGCGGGCCAAGAAGAACCCCGCGCCCAACCAGTTCCTCGACAAGGGCAAGGTGCACGTCGCGCGCGGCGGCTCCTGGGAGAGCCCCGTCGAGGACCTGCGCAGCGCCGCCAGGGTCTTCGAGGAGGACTGGTGGCGCGCCGAGGATCCCCAGGAGCCCAAGAGCCGCTGGTGGCTCCCCAAGCTCGGCACCATCGGCTTCCGAGTCGTCTGCGACGTCCCCAGCAAGTAGCGCCCCCGCGACGGCATCCGCCAGTCCCATCCCCCTCCCGGCGGCCCGTGGCAAGATAGGGGCGGGGAGGGCCACCTGCACGGAGGCCAGGCGATGCGCCGAGCGACCGTGACGGCGTGCCTGTGGGCGGCTCTCGCTGCGGCGTCGGCGGCCGGCGGGCTGCCCGCGCGGCGCACCGAGACCTTCAAGGACAAGGAGGGCAAGCAGCACAAGCTCGAGCTCGTACTCCTGCCCGCCGGCACCTTCACGATGGGGAGCCCCGAGGACGAGGCGGAGCGTCAGGCGCACGAGGGCGCCCGGCACGCGGTGACGATCGCGCCGGTGTACCTGTGCACGACGGAGGTCACCCTCGACCTGTTCGTCGCCTACTACGACGAGACCAAGCAGCTCAAGCGCGACAAGGGCCTCCAGAAGCCGATGGTCGAGTGGCGCGAGGCCAACGCCCGCCTCAAGCCCACCGACGCCATCACCGGCCCCACCCCCTTCTACGGCGACGTGACCATGGGCGGCGTCATGCGACGCCCCGCCACCATGGTCTCGTGGTACAGCGCCATGGTCTTCTGCAAGTGGCTCTCGCGGAAGACCGGCAGGACCTACCGCCTGCCGACCGAGGCCGAGTGGGAGTACGCCGCGCGCGCAGGCACGACCGCCGCCTTCTCGTTCGGCGACGACACCGGCGCCCTCGGCGGCCACGCGTGGTTCGAGGACAACATGGACGACGGCGAGAACGACGAAGGCCCCGAGGAGGTGGCGGGCAAGAAGCCCAACCCCTGGGGCCTCTACGACATGCACGGCAACGTCGCGGAGTGGTGTCTCGACTTCTACGCCAAGGGCACCTACGACGAGCGGGCGAAGGTGAGCCCGTGGGACGGCACGAAGCCGCTGGCGCGAGGCGAGGTGCACGTGGCCCGCGGCGGCGCGTGGGACAGCGTGGCCGACGAGCTGCGCAGCGCGGCACGCGGCTTCGAGGTGCCCGACGTCTGGCGAGCCCAGGACCCCCAGGCGCCCAAGAGCCGCTGGTGGCTGCCCAAGCTCACCCTCATCGGCCTCCGCGTCGCCTGCGAGACCCAGCCGGGCAACCGATGGGAGACCCCAGCGAAATGACGAGCTGCGTGCTGCGTGATGCGTGAGCGGGCGCTCGCGCTCGTCCCTACGCTCTGCGTGGGGACGCACGGACCGCCGCTCCCGCGGCACGACGAGTCCCACCGGCAGAGCCGCGGAGCGGCGACAGGATGCGTCCCCACGCGGAGCATGGGGACGAGGGATGGGCGGGAAGGCCGTCAGGCCTTGCCCTTCGCGCTCGTCCCTACGCTCTGCGTGGGGACGCACGGACCGCCGCTCCCGCGGCACGACGAGTCCCACCGGCAGAGCCGCGGAGCGGCGACAGGATGCGTCCCCACGCGGAGCATGGGGACGAGGGATGGGCGGGAAGGCCGTCAGGCCTTGCCCTTCTCCCACCCGCCATCCGTGAAGTCCGGGATCTCCACGGGCTTGCTGCCCTGGAGGATCGACTGCTCGGAGAGGGGGACGATGGCGCTCCAGGCCGCGGCGTCGGCCGCGGGCACGGGCGACGGGCCGCCGGTGCGGATGGCCTCGACGAACTCGTGGATCATGAAGAAGTCGGCCCCCCCGTGCCCCGTCCGCTTCGCCTGCTCGCCCCAGCGCACCCACTTGGCGTGTCGGAACTCGCCCTCGAGCGCCGCGAGCGCGTCCCAGCCCTTCGAGCGGCCCTCGACCCACACCCTGTCGGTCCGCGAGCGGTAGCAGCCCTGGGTGCCCTGGAGGGTATAGTAGTTGTTGTTGCCGCCGGGGTGTGCGGAGTACATGTCGAAGCGCAGGTCGATGACGACGCCGCGGGCGGTGCGGATGAGGGTGGTGGTGCTGTCGGCGAGCTTGAAACGGACCGCGCGTGCGGGGTTGCCCTCGGGGAAGCGCCTTGCGGCGTAGCGCTCGATGGACTTCGAGCCCGTGGCCATGCTCACCAGCTCGACCATGCGATCGCCGCGGTGGAGGCCGAGCCAGTGGGCGGCGGGGCCGAGCGAGTGGGTCGGGTAGACGTTGCCCGTGTGATCGCGTCCCAGCTCGCCGCGCCAGGTGAGCGAGCCGTCGCCGTGGAAGGCGAGGGCGCGGCAGTCGTGCACGTAGCCGCACTCGGCGTAGGTCGGCTCGCCGAACAGTCCCTTGGCGACCATGTTGGCGACGGTCATGACGTGTGGCCAGTAGCAGCAGTTCTCGGCCATCATGTAGAGCTTGCCGGTCTGCTTCTCGGCGCGGACGATGTCGTGGCACTCGTCGAGGGAGACTGCGGCGGCGACCTCGCACAGGACGTGCTTGCCGGCCCGCAGGGCATCGACGGCCATCCGCGCGTGCCACTGCATGGGCGTGGCGATGACGACGGCGTCGAGGTCGTCGCGCGCGAGCATGCGCCGGTCGTCGTTGGGCCCCTTCGAGAAGCCGGCCGGCTTGCGGCCGCCGCGCGTGCGCTCGACCTGGGCCAGCGCGCGCTGGGTCCTGGCCTCGATGATGTCGCACGCGGCCGTCAGCTCGACCGTGGGGTGGGCGAGCGCCGTCTTGAGGTGGCTGGTGCCCCTGCCGCCGATGCCGATGACGCCGAGCCGCACGGCCTTGGCCCTCGCCGAGCCGCCGGGCGCCTGCCCGAGGCCTGCCGCGAGGCCGGCCGCGGCGCCTCGCCGCAGGAAGTCGCGTCGCGGAAGCGGACCGTTCATGGGCCTCTCTCCTGATCGCCGGGGTTGGTGCGATGATACGAGCGCCGCGGCGGGCGCGCAAGCGGAGGCGGGAGCCGGGCCGCGAGGGCCCGCGGTCAGGGGGCGGGCGCGGCCCGGATCACCTGCTGGAGCAGGACGTCCAGGCCGCAGAGGCGGCCGAGCAGGAAGAGGACGATGGCGATGCCGGCCGCAGCGGGCACGGTGAGGAGCCAGGAGCCGAAGATGCTGCGTGTGACCTGCCGGTTGACGGCGCCAATGCCCCGGGCGAAGCCGACGCCGAGCACGGCGCCGACGATGGTGTGCGAGGTCGAGACCGGCAGGCCCAGGCGCGTGCAGGCCAGCACGGTGGTCGCCGCCGCGATGTTGGCCGCCACGGCGCGCGACGGCGTGATCTCCGTGATCGCCGTCCCCACCGTCTGCATCACCCGCCGGCCGAACGTCGCGAGCCCGACCACGATCCCGGCTCCGCCCAGCACCAGCACCCACAGCGGCACCGCCACCTGCATCTTCACCGTCCCCGTCCGCACGATGTCCACCACCGCCGCCAGCGGCCCCACAGCGTTCGCCACATCGTTGGCCCCGTGGGCGAAGGCGACGCTGCACGACGACACCAGGGCCATGGGCACGAAGACGCCCTCGACCCTGGCCAGTTGCTCGGCGAGCGGCAGCTCGCTGGTGCCCTCGAGCCGCCGCCGCACCACCACGGCGGCGAGCGCGGCGGCCAGGAGCCCGACCGCGCAGGCGGCGGCGAGCGCGCCCCAGCCGCTGACGTCGAGGTGCAGGTTCTGGAGCCCCTTGTAGATGGTCGCGAGGGCGACGATGACGGCGACGGCGAAGACGATGATCGGCGACATGCGCACCGCGGCGGCCATCGGGTCGGGCCGGCCGAGCACCGTGCGGATGATGACCCTGAAGAGGACGAAGCCCAGGACGAGGCCGACCAGGGGCGAGGTGAACCAGCTCAGGACGATCAGGGCCAGCTTCCCCCAGTAGACCGAGCCGACGCCCGCAGCCACCACGCCGAAGCCGGCGACGGCGCCGACGATCGAGTGGCTGGTCGAGACGGGCATGCCGAACCAGGTGGCGAGGTGGAGCCAGAGCGCGGCGGAGAGCAGCGCGCAGCCCATGCCCAGGCACAGCACCTCGGGGGTGGCCGCCAGGGCGGTGGGCTCGACGATGCCCTTGCGGATCGTGTTCGTGACGTCGGAGCCGACGAGCACGGCACCCGCGAGCTCGCAGATGCCCGCCACGACGACCGCCTGCCGCAGCGAGATGGCCCGCGAGCCGACCACCGGGCCCATCGAGTTGGCCACGTCGTTCGCGCCGATGGTCCAGGCCATGTACAGGCCGACCACCGCCGTCACCGCGATGACGAGCCAGGTCATAGCGCCCTCACACAGCGTGGTGGACCCATCGGCGCCCCGTCATCCCTTGACGATCATCGTGCGGAGCATGTCGCCCGTCCGGTCCGCCGCGTTCGCGATGGCGCCCAGGGCGAGGAGCATCTTCTCGTAGAACAGGATCGAGAGGACGTCGAGCTCGTCCTCCAGGCGGTAGATGTGCTGGCTGAGCTTGCGCTGCATGCGGTCGGCCGTCCACTCCGCCTCGCCGAGCCCGCTGATCCGCCCCAGCACCGCCTCGGCCTCCGCACCCTCGAACGACGATTCCGCCAGCGCCTCGAGCTCCTTCGCCGCCTCCGTCAGAGTCTTGCTGACCTCCACCACCTGGGCCGTGAACGCGCGGAACTCCGCCACCAGCTCCGGGTGCACCCGCGTGTCGCGCAGGATGAGGATCACCGCGAAATCCTCCGCACCGTCCGCGATCGAGTCCTGGTAGTGCAGGAACTGCTCGAGCTCGGCCCGCCCCACCGGCAGGAAGTAGCGCCGCGGGATCTGCTCGCGGATCTCCTGCTTGATCCGGTCCGCCTCGTACTCCAGCTTCGAGACCTGGTCCTGGAGGCGGTGGATCTCCTCGTAGTCCTTCGCCACGCAGGCCTCGAGCAGCGGCGTGACGAGGCTCACACACTCGTGGACCTTCCTGGCGTGCTCGACCAGGGGGCCGAAGGGCGATCTCCCGAACAGCTCGCGGATCAGGCTCATCGTCGGATCCCCCTGTGGCTGCGCGCGCGGCCCGCCGCGCCGGGGCTGCGCTTGACGGGCCCGGCGGCCGTCGGTAACATGGGGCCAGGACACTAGCATAGGGTTTCCGGCCCGCGCCGGCAAGCGGGCTGCCGGCCGTCGGGCCGACGGGGGAGCGCGAGGGCATGAGCCAGGGGGCTCGCACCACCTGCCACACCAGCCGCCGCCTGCCGCCGTCCACCCTCCGCAGGATCCCGCCAGGGCTCCGGCTCGTGGGCATCGTGGCGGTGCTCTACGTGTTCCTGTCCAGCATCGGGCTCATGGGCGCGGGCTTCAAGTCCATGGGCAAGGGGTTCGCCCAGCAGCTCATCAGCGCGACGAGCAACCCGTTCGTCGGGCTCTTCGTGGGCATCCTGACCACCAGCATCGTGCAGAGCTCGTCGCTCACCACGTCGATCGTGGTCGGCATGGTCGCGTCGGGCGCGCTGACGGTGCAGGGGGCGGTCCCGATCGTCATGGGGGCGAACATCGGCACGACGGTCACGTGCACGATCGTGTCGCTGGGCTTCATCGGCCGCAGGAGGGAGTTCCGCCGGGCCTTCGCCTGCGGCACGATCCACGACCTGTTCAACGTGCTGTGCGTGCTGATCTTCTTCCCCATCGAGATGGTCGCGCAGCGCGCCTTCGGCGTCGGCTTCCTCGAGTGGCTGGCGGGGCACGTGAGCCACCTGTTCGTCGGCGCCGACAGCACGAGCTTCGCCAGCCCGGTCAAGGCGGCCACGAAGCCGCTGATCGAGGTGCTGGAGGCCGCCGTCCACGGCGTGGTCGGCGAGGGGACGGCCGGGTCGTGGGCGCAGGTGGCCGTGGCGTTCGCCATCCTGTTCCTGTGCCTCTGGGCGATCACGACGCTCATGCGGTCGCTGATGCTGGGCCGGGTCGAGGCCGTGCTCGACCGCACGGTGGGCCGCAACGCGGCGATCGGGCTGACGGTGGGCCTGATCGTGACGGCGATCATCCAGTCGAGCTCGATCACCACGTCGATCCTCGTGCCGCTCGCGGCGTCGGGCGTCGTGACGCTCTACCAGGTGTTCCCCATCACGGTGGGGGCGAACATCGGCACGACGGTCACCGCGCTGCTGGCCTCGCTGGGCGGCGGCCCCGCGGGGCTGCACATCGCGCTCGTGCACCTGCTGTTCAACTCGTCGGGCGCGGCGCTCTTCGTGCCCGTGCCCGCGCTGCGGCGCGTGCCGATCCGCCTGGCCCAGCGGGTCGCGGGCCTGACCATGAGGTCGCGGTGGTACGCCATCGTCGCCGTCCTCTTCTTCATCGTGCCTGCGCTCCTGATCTTCCTGACGTGAAAGGACCTCGGTGATGCTGCGCGAGCTTCTCGACGCCTGGCGTGGGAAGGACATGCTGACCCAGATGGTGGACGAGCTGGTCGCCATGCTCGAGGACGGCGAGGCCATGCTGCGGAGCGCCTGCGCCGTGCTCTTCGAGGGCGCCGAGGCCGATGACCGTCGCGAGGACCTCTACGCGCGCGACCGCCGCGTCAACGAGACCGAGTGGAACGTCCGCAAGCAGCTCGTCGAGCACCTCTCCATCAACCCCGGGCCCCACGCCCCCGCCTGCCTCGTGCTCATGAGCGTCGTCAAGGACGCCGACCGCGTGGCCGACTACGCCAAGAACCTCTTCGAGGTCGGCCGCATGGTCCCCGGGGGCCTCGGCGGCGACGCCTACGTCCAGGCCTTCCGCGGCGTCGCCGACGACATCCTCGCCACCTTCGAGAAGACCCGCCGCGCCTTTGCCGACGAGGACGCCGACCTCGGCTACGAGCTCGTCGAGCACGAGCTCGCCATCGAGAAGCAGCTCGACGCACTCATCCCACGGCTCGCCGCCGACGCCGTCCCCTGCCGCCAGGCCGTCACCTACACCCTCGTCGCCCGCCACCTCAAGCGCGTGAGCGCACACCTCGGGAACATCGCCACCACCGTCGTCATGCCCATCCACAAGATCGACTACTACGACGAGAAGTGGCACAGGGAGGATTAGGCGGCAGGCGGCAGCGGCGGCGGCAGGCGAGCGGCGCCGGCCCCTCCTCCACTCGACACTCGACACTCGACACTTGCCACTCCCGAAGGCGACTCAATCGCCTTCGGGGAACATCATGGCCTCGGCGAACTGCATCTGGAAGTCGGGCATGCCGCCGAGCTCGAGGTACTGTGTCTGGCGCGAGATCTGCTCGGCCTGGCGGCGGTAGTCGGTGCAGGCGAGCACCATCTTGGCGCCCACCACCGCCGCGTTGCCGACGAAGTGGATGCGCTCGTGCTCGACGGGCGGCAGCAGCCCGATGCGGACGGCGTTGCGGCGGCGAATGAAGTTGCCGAACCCGCCGGCGAGCAGCACGGCGTCGAGGCCGTCGTCGTCGACGTCGAGCTGGCGCTTGAGGATCTCGATGCCGGCGCGGATGGCCCCCTTGGCGAGCTGCACCTCGCGGATGTCGCGGTTGGTCAGCAGCACGGGGCCGTCGAGGCTGGTGGCGTCGTCGTGGGCGAGGATGAACGCCACGCCGCTGTCGTCGCGGACGACGCGGCGGCACAGCGCGTCGGGCAGGCCGGGGGGCAGGTCGTCGGGGCCGCGCAGGCGGCCCGTGGGCTCGAGGATGCCGGCGCGCAGCAGGCCGGCCACGGCGTCGATGAGGGCCGTGCCGCACAGGCCGCGGGCCGGCGCGTTGCCGATGACGCTGACCTCGACGTCGTCGCCGAAGCGCACCTGCTCGATCGCGCCCTCGGTCGCGCGCATGCCGAAGCGGATGCGCGCACCCTCGAACGCCGGCCCCGCCGCCGTCGAGCACGCCACCAGACGCTCGCAGCAGCCCAACACCATCTCGCCGTTCGTCCCGATGTCCACCGCCAGCGCCGTGCGCTTGCGCTCGAGCAGGCCCGTGGCGAGGATCAGGCCCACCGTGTCGCCGCCGACGAAGCCCGCGATGTTCGGCATCGCGTAGAGCCGGCCCCGCGGGTGCACCTCGATGCCCAGGTCCGACGTGTCGGCCACCACGGCGCCGCGCAGGACGGCCGGGAAGGGCATCTGCGCCACGTGCGTCGGGTCGAGCCCGAGCAGCAGGTGGTTCATCGTCGTGTTGCCGACGAAGGTCACCTCGTAGATGGCGTCGGCCGGCACCGCGGCGCGCTCGGCCAGCTCGGCGACCATGTCGTTGATGCACTCGATGATCTTGTCGTGCAGCTCGGCCAGGCCGCCGCCCTCGGCGGCGTGGGTGATGCGCGCGACCACGTCGTCGCCGAAGGCCACCTGCGGATTCGTCCGCGACGCGAGGGCCACCTCGTGGCCCGTGCTCAGATCGAGCAGCGAGCCGACCACGGTGGTCGTGCCCACGTCGAAGGCGACGCCGAAGCAGCGCGCCGTCGTGTCGCCCGGCTCGAAGGCGATGATCTCGTGATCGTGGAGCACGGCCGTCAGCCGGCAGGCGTCGGCCCGCAGCGCGCCCGCGAGCTGGCGAGCGGCGCCGAGATCGACGGCGTGGTCGGTCGCGCCCAGCGCGTCGAGCACCCTGTCGGCGTCGGCCCGCTGATCCTCGAGCGTCGGCTCCGGCACGTCGATGGCGCGCTTCGTCACCGCAGGACACACGTGGGACGCCCCGCCCACACCCGTCGCCAGGATGCGCTGCTCGAAGAACCGAGACGCCTCCGGCACCGTCACCGTCGTGTCCGACACCACCTTCGTCTGGCACGCCAGCCGCAGCCCCTCGGCCAGCTCGTCGGCCTCCAGCAGACGCCGCTCCGTGGCGTTCGGCTCCGAGCAGCCGTCGCGCACCAGCACCCGGCACTTGCCGCACGTGCCCCGTCCCCCGCACGGCGTCTCGATGATGATGCCCGCGCGCGCCGCCGCCTCCAGGACGATGCTGCCCGACAGGACATACGCCGCCTTGCCCTCGGGCTCGAACGTGACCTTGATCGTGCTGCCCATCGCGACCCCAGCCCTTCTCATCGAAGCAGGTACGGAGGATGCAGAACCGCCGAAAGGCTAGCGCAAGGCCCGCAGGCTGTCAACTTCCGCCCGCCGAGCCACCGCGCGCCGGGTCCCGGGGCCGGCGCCTTCGATGCTTGACAGGCTGCGGGGCCGCTGGCACAATAGCCCCAACGGGGTCGCGCGACCCACGGCTGGAGCGTCATGCCCAAGCTCACCCGCCACGACACCGGCGACCAATACCCCCTGCCCGACGGGGCGACCGTCATCGGCCGCTCGTCGAACAGCGATCTCCAGGTGATGGGCCGCGACGTCTCCCGCACACACTGCCGCATCGAGGGGCCTGCCGGCGGCTGGGTGGTGACCGACTGCGGCAGCAAGCTGGGCACCTACGTCAACGGCAAGCGGGTCCAGCAGCACCGGCTCGAGTCGCGCGACGAGCTCAGGGTGGGCCCTGCGCGGTTCGTGTTCGACGAGGAGCCGGCGGCGGCGGTGCCTGAAGGTCCTGAGGCGGCGCCGGAGGGGGCGGGTCGTCCTCGGCGGTCGGTGCTGGCGCTGGTGGCGGTGGCCCTCGGCGCGGCGGTGGCGCTGGGCGCCGTCGGCGGACTGGTGGCCGTGGTGGTGGCCACGCGGCGGACCCCGCGGCGCGTGGTGCGGCGCGCCGCCGACCTGCTGCGCCGCCGCGACGCCAAGGCGCTCTGGGCGCTGGTGTCGAAGGAACGCAAGCAGCAGATGACGCTCGAGGAGTTCGAGGAGCAGGTCGGGCTCGTGCCCGACGCCGTGCTCGCGGCGGTCGGCACGCTCGAGGTCGGCGCCGAGCGGCGCGCCACGGTCGGCGTCGTCGTGCCCGTCGCGCTCGAGGCGGGGGGCCGGCGCATCGCCGACGAGATCGTCCTCTACCGCGAGGACGGCGACTGGAAGATCCACGCGGTCCCCCTGGCCCGCATGCCCGAGCTGGCCCGATAGCTGGTGCCGTCATGCCCAAGCTCATCCGCCGCGACACCGGCGAGGAGCACGAACTGCCCGATGGCGCGACCCAGATCGGCAGGCTCTCGGCCAACGACGTCCAGGTCTTCGAGCCGCAGGTCTCGCGCTCCCACTGCCACCTCGAGGGGCCGGAGGGCGGCTGGGTCGTCATCGACCACGGCTCCGACCTCGGCACCTACGTCAACGGCCGCCGCGTCCGCCTGCGCGGCCTCTATGCCGGCGACCAGCTCAGGATCGGCTCCGTCGTCTTCCTCTTCGACGACGACCCCGGCACTCAGATCACCGCGAGCGGGCTCAAGCTCCGCCCCATCTCCCAGGCGACGGCCGAGGAGCTGATCCCGCCCGAGATCTTCATGCCGCCGCCGCCGCCGATGCCGCGGCGCACCGTCATCGCGCTGGTCGCCATCGGCGTCGTCGCCCTGGCGCTCCTGGTCGCGCTCGTCGTCGCCGCCACGCGCCAGACGCCCCGCAAGGTCGTGCTCCGCGCCGCCAGGCTCGCGAGCCAGCGCGACGCCGAAGGCCTGTGGGAGCTGCTGTCGGCCGAGAGCAGGACGGAGGTCAGCGCCGGCGAGTTCAAGCGCCGCGTCGAGGCGCTGCCGCACGACGTGGTGCGCGCGGCGCGCGGGCTCGACGCGCGCGAGGGCCGGCAGATCGAGGGCGGGACGGCCGTCCCCGTGGCCCTCGAGGCCCACGGCAGGCGCGTCGCCGACGAGGTGATCCTGCGTCGCGAGGAGGGCCAGTGGCGGATCCACGCCGCCCCTGTCC
>CBFDBL010000135.1:0-11249 GCA_965603035.1 uncultured bacterium | reverse complement strand
AGATCGGCTTCGACGCGATGGTCCTGCACCATCCCGTCTCGGCGTTCGCGGCGAACCGCGCGCGGGGCGTCGCGCGGCTGCCGCGCGTGATGGTGCTCCACTCGGTCTACTTCCTCGAGTACCTGGACCGCCATACGTACGACCCGCGCACGGGGCGCGAGCGCGAGCTGGCGCTCTGGCGCCGGCCCGCGGCGGCCGCGCTGCGCTGGCTCGACGGCTGGAACCTGCGCCGCAGCGACCGCGTCGTCGTGCTCAGCGACTTCACGCGCCTGCTCGTCGAGCGGCACTTCGCCGACAGCGTCGGGAAGCTGGCGAAGCTGCCGGGCGGGGCCGACCTCGAGGTGTTCGACACGACGCTCGGCCGCGCCGAGGCGCGGGCGCGGCTCGGCCTGCCCGAGGGGCCGCCGATCTTCTTCACCTGCCGCCGCCTCGAGCATCGGATGGGCATCGTCGAGCTGGTGGAGGCGGCGGCCCGCCTCCGCGCGGAGGGCCGCGAGCTGCTCGTGCTCGTGGCGGGCCGGGGCGCGCTCGAGGAGGACCTGCGGCGCCGCATCGAGAATGCCGACCTCGGCGACACGGTGCGCCTGCTCGGCTACGTGGCGGAGGCCGAGCTGCCGGTGCACTACCGCGCGGCCGACTGCTTCGTGCTGCCGACGCGCGCGCTCGAGGGCTTCGGGCTCGTGACCGCCGAGGCATTCGCCTGCGGCACGCCCGTGCTCGGCACCCCCGTCGGGGCCACGCCCGAGCTCATCGAGCCCTTCGACCCGCGGCTCGTGACGCGGGACGCCTCCGCCGAGGGCCTCGCGGAAGGCATGGCACGCTTCCTCGACGAGCTGGCCGGCGAGGAGGGCCTGTCGGGGCGCTGCCGCCAGTATGCCGAGCAGCATTTCTCGTGGGAGGTCATGGCCGATGGCCTGGAGCGGATCGCTCGTGAGCTGGTGGAAGGCTAGGAGCCGAGCCGAGGTGGCCGTCTTCGCGCTCGCGCTGGCGCTGCGCCTGGCGTGGGTGGGCTACCTTGAGTGGCGCGGCGCCGGGCTGTTCGGCCCCGACGCCCCGAGCTACGACGCGCTGGCCACGAGCCTGCTGGAGGGCCGGGGCCTCCAGAAGGGGGACTACCTCGGGCTGTTCACCGACCCGCAGCAGTCGCTGGTCGTGCGGTCCTTCCGCCCTCCCCTGCTGCCGCTGGTGCTGGCGGGCGTCTACGGTACGGCGGGGCATCGGCTGTGGGTGGCTCGGGTGGTGATGGCGGTGCTGAGCGCGGCGACGTGCGTGGTGGTGATGGCCGTCGCTCGGCGGGTGTTCGACGGCCCGACGGCCGTGGTCGCGGGGCTGCTGTCGGCGGTCTACCCCAAGTTTGTCTACTACGCGGGCGCTCTGGTCACGGAGACGCCCTGCACGTACCTGCTGGCGGTGGCGGTGGCGCTGCTGCTCGCGGCGCGGGTGGCAGAGAGCGGCGGGTGGCGTTGGGCCGCGGCAGGCGCAGCCCTGGGGCTCGCGGCGTTGGCGCGCTCGTCGCTGCTGCTGTTCGCGCCCGTGGCGGCAGCGTGGGTGCTCGTGGCCCGGCGGGGCCGGCGGCGTGCGCTGTTCGAGGCGGCGCTGGTGCTCGTCGGGTTCGTCGCCGTGATGTCGCCGTGGTGGGTGCGGAACTACCGCGTGCACGGGCGCTTCGTGCCGGCGACGACCGAGGGCGGCTACACGCTGTGGGTGACGAACAACCCGCTGGCGGACGGCGGGGGCCACTGCTTCCTGCCGGACGCCGACGGCGCGTTCGACGGCCTGAGCGAGGTGGAGGTCGATCGCCTCTTCTGGCGGAAGGGGATGGCGCACATCCGCGCGCACCCCGGCCACTTCGCTCGGCTGGCGGCAGCGAAGCTCGCTCGCTTCTGGCGCCTGTGGCCCCACGCGGACTACGTGGGCCGCGGCACGGCCGTGGTGGCGGGGGCGAGCTTCACGCCCATCCTGCTGCTCGCGATCTGGGGCACCCTGCGCTCCCGCGGCCACTGGCGGGGCGTGCTTCTCCTGCTGCTGCTTTGCGGGTACTATACAGCCCTGCACATGGTGTTCATGGCCATCACGCGGTACCGCGTGCCGCTCGTGCCGTATCTGATCGTGCTGGCGGCGTGGGGCCTGGTAGACGTGGCCCGGCGGGTGCGGCGGCCCCACGGCACGCGGGCCGAGGGCGAGGGAGATGCGCAGGAGGCCTGAGAGCGACGCGATGACTGACCTGTCTGTGATCATCCCGACGTATGACGAGGCGCCGAACATCCGTCGCTCGGCAGGCGCGGTCGTCGACTACCTGCGCGGCGGCCACCGGACGTGGGAGCTGCTGCTCGTGGACGACGGCAGCACGGACGGGACCCTGGCTATCGAGGAGGAGCTGGCGGCTGGCGAGCCGCGTGTGCGGGTGCTGGCGCGGTCGCCGAATCGCGGCAAGGGCTTCGCCGTGCGCGAGGGGATGCTGGCGGCGCAGGGCGCGCGACGGCTGTTCCTCGACGCCGACTACTCGACGCCGGTGGAGGAGTACGAGAAGCTCGTGCCCCACTTCGACGACGGCGCCGACGTCGTCATCGGGTCGCGCCGCCTGCCGGACCGGCTGATCGAGACGAAGCCGCCGCTGCACCGCTACTTGATGGGCGAGGCGTACGTCGCGCTCGCCCGGTGGCTGCTCGGCACGCGCCTGAGCGACCTCAACTGCGGGTTCAAGGCCTTCAGGGCCGAGGCGGCCGAGCGCCTGTTCCGGCTCCAGCGCCGGGACGACTGGAGCTTCGACGCCGAGGTGCTGGCCCTCGCCGTGCGCCTGGGCTACCGGACCGACGAGGTCGCCGTGCGCTGGGCCCACGCCCAGGCCACCTCGAAGGTCCACCCCGTGCGCGACGCCCTCAAGTCGTTCCGCGCCCTGCTCGCGATCCGCCGCGACCTGCGCCGAGGGGAGTACCAGCAACGTGACGCGTAGCCCCGGAGCGCAGCAGCCGTCCATCGGCCATCGCCCGTCGGAGCTCGAGCGGGGACTGCTCCCGCGCGGCGAGGCGCGCCGCCGCCTCTTCCGCCTCTACGCCGGACGCGGCTGGACCTCCGTGTTCTGCTGGCTGCGCTACTGGCACTCGAACGTGCCCGGGATCGAGGCACACCTGCCGGCCGAGGGGACGATCGTGGACCTCGGCTGCGGGCACGGCGTGCTCGCCAGCTACCTGGCTCTGCGCAGCCCGCGGCGCCGTGTCGTCGGTTTCGACCTCAGCGAGCACCGCATCGCCGTCGCGCAGTCGGTGGGCCTGGCGAACGCCGAGTTCCGGTGCCAAGATCTCTTCGCGGCGGAGCCGCTCCCCTGCCAGGCGATCGTCGTGGCCGACGTGCTCCACCACCTGGGCTCGCTCGAGGCGGGCGACGCGCTCCTGGCGCGCTGCTGCGAGCGGCTGCCGGCCGACGGGCTGCTGGTCGTCAAGGAGATCGTGCGGCGGCCGCTGTGGAAGTACCTGTGCACGCAGCCTGTGGACTTCATCTTCTACAAGGGCGCTGTGCACTTTCGCTCGGCGGAGCAGTTCGCGTCGCTGTTCGAGCGGCTGGGTCTGGAGGCGGAGTTCGTGCGGCTGGACGGGTGGCGTCCGCTGTCGCACGGGATGTACGTGTGTCGGAAGCGGGAGTGAGCGAGGCGTATCTGCTGGCGGCGCGGCAGGTTGGGCCGCGTGCGGGCGGCGCGAGCCGGGGAGCTCGCGCAGGACGGCTTGACAGCCCCCGTGTCTTCTGCTAGCTTTTAGCAGGAATCGGGATCCCCGCAACGTGTCCCCCCCCACAGAGACGCCGAGCCGTCTCGACAGTGGTTGCTACCTGATGGGTGACGTTCACCTCGCGCTGCTCTGGCACCAGCACCAGCCATACTACAGGGAAGGGCCGAATGGCCGCTACGCCATGCCCTGGGTGCGCCTGCACGGCATCAAGGACTACTACGGCATGGCCTGGCTCGCCCAGCAGCACCCCGACGTCCACATGACCTTCAACATGGTCCCGAGCCTGCTCATCCAGCTCGAGGACTACGCCAGCGGGGACGTGGACGAGCCGCACCTGAACCTGACGGTCAAGCCGGCCCGGGACCTCGAGGAGCACGAGGTCCACTTCATCCTCAACGAGTTCTTCAGCGCGAACCGCGACACGATGATCTGGCCGCACGAGCGCTACCGCGAGCTGCTGCTCAAGCGGCGGTTCGGCCACAGGTCGGCCGAGCAGGTGGTCAGCGACTTCGGGCGGCAGGACGTGCTGGACCTCCAGGTGTGGGGGACGCTGGCGTGGTTCTTCCCGCAACTGCTGTGGGAGGACCCGGTGCTGCGGGAGCTGGTGGCGAAGGGCCGGGACTTCACCGAGGAGGACAAGGCGGCGCTGCTGGCGCGCCAGCGCGAGGTGCTGGCCAGCGTGGCGCTGATGTACCGCGAGCTCCAGGATCGCGGGGGCGTGGAGCTGAGCGTCTCGCCCTTCTACCACCCGATCCTGCCGCTTCTGTGCGACATGGAGCGTGCGCGGGAGGGCATCCCCGGCCTGCCGATGCCGCGGGTGCGGAGCCACATGGCGGAGGACGCGCGGGCCCAGGTGGCGCGTGCGGCGGAGGCCTACTGGGTCTTCTTCGGGCGGGCGCCGCGCGGGATGTGGCCGTCGGAGGGGGCGGTGAGCCCGGAGATGGCGCCCATCGTGGCCGAGGCCGGGATCAAGTGGATCGCGACCGACGAGGGCATCCTGTGCCGCTCGCTGGGCTGCGGGCTCCATCGCGACGCCGCGGGCCACGTCGAGGAGTGGGAGACCCTCTACCAGCCCTACCGCGTGCCGGCCGGGGGCCCGGAGCTGTCGATCATCTTCCGCGACCACTACATCTCTGACCTGCTGGGCTTCCAGTACTACAACATGCCAGCGGAGGAGGCGGCCGCGGACTTCGCGGCCCGCCTCGGCCACTTGGCCTCGCGCATCGGCAGCAAGGACGTGCTGGTGCCGGTGATCCTGGACGGTGAGAACGCCTGGGAGTTCTACCGCGACAGCGGCATCCACTTCCTCAGGGCGCTCTACGACAGGCTGGCGGCGACGCCACGGGTCCGCACGACGACGGTGAGCGCGTACCTGGAGGAGCACCCGCCGCAGTCGTCGGTGCCGCGGCTGTTCTCGGGCTCGTGGATCAACAGCGACTTCGGGGTGTGGATCGGCCATGAGGAGGACCGGCGGGGCTGGGAGCTGCTGGCGCAGACTCGCGAGCACCTGCTGGCGCGCAGCGAGGGCCAGCCGACGACGCCCGAGCTCCAGCAGGCGTGGGAGGAGATCTACGTCGCCGAGGGCAGCGACTGGTTCTGGTGGTACGGCGACGATCGCTCGTCGATGCAGGACGCCGAGTTCGACCGCCTGTTCCGCACCCACCTCCAGAACGTCTACCGTCTGCTGGGCGAGGAGCCGCCCGAGGTGCTCGACGAGCCCATCGCCCACGTGGCGGCGGCGCCGCCGTACACCGAGCCCACGGCATTCCTCGAGCTCGAGCTGGACGGGCAGATCAGCCACTACTTCGAGTGGTCGGCAGCCGGGGCCTACGAGCGGGACCACGACGGGGGCGTGATGCAGAAGGAGACGCCGGACCGCATCCGCGAGGTCCACTTCGGCTTCGGCGAGCACGACCTGTACCTTCGGGTGGACGCGCGGGAGCTGTTCGCGGACGAGATGCCCGGGGGCGGGCGGCTGGTCTTCTGCTTCACGGAGCCTCGGGACATCGAGCTCGAGGTGTGCGAGCTGACCTCGGGGCAGCCGCGAGTGCGGCTCGACGGGCGCGACACCCGGACGGGCCGTGCGGCGGCTGGGCAGATCCTCGAGGTCACCTGCTCGTTCCGAGAGCTGGGCTTCCGCCCGCGCGAGACCGCTCGCTTCCACGTCCGTCTGCTCGATGACGGGACGGTGGTAGAGCGGGCGCCGCGCGCGGGCACCATCGCGTTCGAGGTGCCGACGAAGGACTTCGAGCGCGAGATGTGGCACGTCTGATTGGATCGTCCTCCTGGCCACTGGGTCGAGCGTCCGCTCGCCCCGGCGCCGGGGATGCGGGCGAGGAGGACGACGGGGAGGAGATCTGGCGGAAGGAGTTGTGGATGCCGGAGCTTCGCAAGGACCCCATCATCGGGCGCTGGGTGATCATCGCCGCCGAGCGCGGCAAGCGCCCGAGCGACTTCAAGACCGAGCCGGCCGAGCCGTCGGGCGCCTTCTGTCCGTTCTGCGCGGGGCACGAGGACAAGACGCCGCCCGAGATCATGGCCTACCGCGAGCCGGGGACGCAGCGCGACAAGCCGGGCTGGCGGCTGCGGGTCGTGCCGAACAAGTTCCCCGCCCTCCAGATCGAGGGCCACCTCGACAAGCGCGGGGTCGGCGTCTACGACCGGATGAACGGCATCGGCGCACACGAGGTGATCATCGAGACGCCCGAGCACCACCTCAACATCACCGAGCTGCCGACCGCCCACATCGAGCACGTGCTGTGGGCCTACCGCGACCGCCTGACCGACCTGAAGCAGGACCGGCGGTTCACCTACGCCATGGTGTTCAAGAACGTCGGCGTGGTGGCGGGGGCGTCGCTCGAGCACACCCACTCGCAGATCATCGTGCTGCCGACGGTGCCGCGGACCGTCAACGACGAGATGCGGGGCGCGAAGACCTTCTACGGCTACCGCGGGCGGTGCATCTTCTGCGACATCGTGCACCAGGAGCTCGAGGCGGGGGACCGGGTGGTGATGGAGGGCGAGGAGTTCGTGGCCTTCGAGCCCTACGCCGCGCGGTTCCCGTTCGAGACGTGGATCCTGCCCAAGAGGCACGTGTCGCACTTCGAGGACATCGAGAAGCGCAGCGTGTCCGAGCTGGCCTACTGCCTGAAAACGACGCTCCAGAAGCTCCAGAAGGCCCTCAACGGCCCCGCCTACAACTACATCATGCACACGACGCCCTTTGACCTCGGCGCGATCGATCACTATCATTGGCATATCGAGATCATCCCGCGCCTGACGAAAGTAGCCGGCTTCGAGTGGGGCACGGGCTTCTACATCAACCCCGTGCCGCCGGAGAAAGCCGCCGAGTTCCTCCGCGGCACCCAGGTCGGCTAGAGCTGCGGGCTCCGCCCCTCGCAGCAGGCCCGGCCCGACGCCGGGAAGCGACGTTCGCCACCACACGCTTGCACAACCGGGAGACTCCCATGCGCATCCTGTTCGCCACCGCCGAGGCCGTGCCGTTCGCCAAGACAGGCGGGCTGGCCGACGTGTCGAACGCCCTGCCGCGCGCGCTCCGCGCCCTCGGCCACGACGCCGCGCTCATCCTGCCCTGCTACCGGCACGTGCGCGACAAGGCCCCCGAGCCGGTCGAGGACACCGGCATCGACGTCTCCGTGCCCGTCGACGGCAAGCCGCAGACCGCGCGGCTCCTGCGCACCGCCCTCCCCGACCCTGCCGTCCCGGTGTGGCTGCTCGACCACCCTGGCTACTACGACCGCGAGCTGCTCTACGGCAAGCCCGAGGGCGAGTACGCCGACAACGCCGAGCGCTTCGTCTTCTTCGCTCGCGCGGCGCTCGCAGCGGCCAAGGCGCTCGGCTGGCGGCCCGACATCTACCACTGCAACGACTGGCAGACGTCGCTCGTCCCCGTCTACCTCGAGTGCCTGCTCCACGACGACCGCTTCTACCACGGGGCCCGCTCGCTGCTCACCATCCACAACCTGGCCTACCAGGGCCTCTTCCCCGCCGCAGCCTTCGCCCTCACCGGCCTCGACCACGGCCACTTCAACTGGCGCGAGCTCGAGTTCCACGGCAAGCTCGACCTGCTCAAGGGCGGGCTCGTGTACGCCGACGCGCTCAGCACCGTCTCCACGCGGTACGCCAAGGAGATCCAGACCGACGAGTTCGGCTGCGGGCTCGACGGCGTCCTGGCGTCCCGCGCCGACGACCTGTTCGGCATCATCAACGGCATCGACTACGCGGTGTGGGACCCGAGCACGGACCCGCTGATCCCCGCGACCTACTCGCCCGACGACACCGCCGGCAAGGCGGCGTGCAAGCGCGCGCTCCAGCGCGAGTGCGGCCTGCCCGCCAGCGACGCGCCGCTCGTCGGCATGGTCTCGCGGCTCGACAAGCAGAAGGGCCTCGATATCATCTCCGAGGTCCTCGACGATCTCCTGGCGCTCGGCATCCAGTTCGTGCTCCTGGGCACGGGCAACGAGCAGTACCACAAGCAGTTCCAGGCCTTCGCCGCGAAGTATCCCGCGCAGTGCAGCGCCAACATCACGTTCGACAACGCGCTGGCCCACAGGATCGAGGCGGGCAGCGACCTGTACCTGATGCCGTCGCGCTACGAGCCGTGCGGCCTGAACCAGCTCTACAGCCTGCGGTACGGCGCCGTGCCCGTCGTGCGGAAGACGGGCGGGCTCGCCGACACGATCACCAACTGCACGCCCACGGCCCTCGCGAAGGAGACGGCGAACGGGTTCAGCTTCGAGAGCTACAAGCCGCGCGCGCTGCTGGCGGCCATGAGGCGCGCCGTGAAGCTCTTCGCCGACAAGCGCGCCTGGCGGCGGCTCATGCTCGCCGGCATGCGCCAGGACTGGTCGTGGGCGCGCAGCGCCCGCCAGTACCAGGCCCTGTACGAGCGCGTATGCGCCCGCGCCGACCGGACGGCGCCGCCCGGGGCGCCGGATCGGCTATAATGGAGGCAGGAGCGGGGCTCGGCCCAGGGTCCACTCCTGCCGGGAGCGGCTGGCATGGCAACCACCGGCGACTGGCTGAGCGTGATCTACGAGATCTCGAAGGTCATCAACGCCAGCCTCGAGCTGCCCGAGATCCTCGGCGTCATCGCGCGCGAGACGGGGCGGTTCGTCCCCTTCGACTGCCTCGAGGTGGGTCTCGTGGAGAGCGATGGGCAGCGCCTGCGCCTCTACGTGGCCGCGGCCCCCGGCCGCGGCCCCGAGCTCGACGGCGCCACGGTCGAGCTCCAGGGCTCCCTGCTCGGCCACGTGATCCAGATCCGCGAGCCGCTGGTCGTGCCGGACCTGCGCGGCGCGGGCGGCCTGCCCGGGGCCGAGGCGCTCGCCGCCGAGGGGATGGTGTCGTCGGTCGCCCTGCCGCTGGTCTCGGGGGCCAAGGTGCTGGGCGCGTTCGTGGCGGCGCGAGCCGACTTTCGGCCCTTCGAGCCGCCCGAGGTCGACATGCTCCTCGAGGTGGCCGAGCAGACGGCCATCGCGGTGGACCACGCGCGCCTGTATGCGGCCGAGAAGAAGCGCTCCAGCCACCTCGCGATCATCAACGAGGTCGCGCGCCGCGTGCTGTCCACCTTCGACCTCGACACCCTGCTCCAGCAGACCGCGTCGCTGATCCAGCAGCGCTTCGCCTACTACGACGTCGGCATCTTCCTGACCGATCGCCGCGCCGCGGAGGTGGTGCTGCGCGCGCAGGCCGGCGCCTACACCGACGAGTCGGTGGTGGGCTACCGCCAGCCCATCGGGGTGGGCATGGTGGGCTGGTGTGCGAAGACGGGCCGGAGCCTCCTGGCGAGCGACGTGCGGAAGAACCCGCACTACATCGTGGCCTTCGACGGGGAGCGGAGCGCGCGCGCCGAGCTGTGCGTGCCCATCAAGATCGGCGGCCAGGTGGCAGGGGTCATCAACGTCGAGAGCACCCAGGCCGGCGCCTTCGACCAGACCGACGTCACCGCCCTCGATACCCTCAGCGACCAGGTGGCCCAGGCGATCGAGAACGCGCGGCTCTACGACGAGATGCGCTACCTGCGCGAGCTCGACCGCAGCATCCTCGCCTCCATCCCCTCCTCCATCTTCGTCGTGGACCGCAACCTGGTGGTCGTCACGGTCAACGAGATGTGCTGCCGCGTGCTCGAGCGGGGGCGCGAGCAGGTGGTCGGCGAGGGCCTCGAGGGCCTGCTGAGCTTCGAGGAGCTCTCGCCCGAGACCCTCCGCAGGACCGTCGCGCGCGTGATCGACGACGACGAGCGCCACGAGTTCCCCAACGTCCGCGCCCGGCTGCCGAGCGGCGCGCAGCGGATCGTGGACGTCCACCTCAGCCCGGTGGCCCGGCGCACCCAGCGGCGCGCCCTGCTGTTCATCAACGACATCACGGAGCGCCGGCGCGCCGAGGAGGGGGTGCTGCGCGAGAAGCAGAAGCTCGACAACATCGTGTCGGCCATCGGCGCGGGGCTTCTGGTGATCGACCCCGACTTCACCATCGCGTGGAGCAACCCGACGTGCGACGAGTGGTTCGGCGACGGCGCGAGCCTCGTCGGCACGAGCTGCCACGACATCTGCCCGCGCCGCCATGGGTCCGCCTCCGGCCCCGATGTCCTGTGCGACGACTGCCCCGTGCTGAGCTCGCTGAGCACCGGCCAGGTCCGCACGGTCCCCCAGGTGGTCATGGGCGCGCAGCGGCCCGTGCGCCACTACCAGAACATCTTCGCGCCGATCCGCGACGAAGGCGGGCAGATCGTCCAGGTGATCCGCGTGACGTTCGACGTCACCGATCAGGCCCGCAAGGTCGAGCAGATCGCGCTGCTCCAGAAGCTCAGCGAGGCCATGCAAGGCACCCTCGAGCTCGACCGGCTCCTCCACCTGATCCTCACGTGCGTCACCGCCGGCCCGGGCCTGGGCTTCAACCGCGCCATCCTGCTGCTCCTCGACGACAGCCGGACCGTGCTCGAGGGCCGCCTGGGCGTCGGCCCCTCGTCGCTCGAGGAGGCCGCGCGGATCTGGCGCGAGCTCAGCGAGCACCCCCAGAGCCTCGAACACCTGCTTGACCGCTTCGACGAGCCCGTGGCGCCCGGCGATCAGTCCATGCAGTCGGTCAGCCGTCAAATCCGCATTCCCCTCGAGGCGACCGACGAGGCGCCCGTGCGCGCCGTGCTCGACAAGCGCCCCGTCGTCATCCGCGACACCGCCGACGCCGCGCACGCCGACGCCTCGCTGCGCTCGCCGCTCGGCTCCGACCAGTTCGTCTGCGTGCCGCTCGTAACCCGCGACCAGGCCCTCGGCGCCATCATCGCCGACAACATCTTCACCCGCCGCCCCATCCGCGACGCCGACGTCGAGATGCTCCGCACCTTCGCCGCCCACGCCGGCCTCGCCATCTCCGCCGCCAGCGCCTACCGCAAGCTCGAGGAGCAGCTCGTGGCCCTCGAGGAGGCCCAGGACCAGATCGTCCGCAGCGAGCGCCTCGCCACCGTCGGCAAGCTCGCCGCACACGTGGCACACGAGATCCGCAACC
>CBFDBL010000134.1:0-11274 GCA_965603035.1 uncultured bacterium | reverse complement strand
GGCGTTCCTCGAGACGGTGTCGAAGCAGTTGGGACAGGGGGATTTGCAGGGTGCGGCGGCGACGTGCGAGCGGAGCGGCTGCGTGTTCAGCCGGGTGGTGCTGTCGGGCCTCGCGAGGGCTCGCGAGGCGCTGGGGGCGCCCGAGAAGGTCCGGGAGTCGGTGGGCGCGGCGGGCTCGCGCGAGGCGGCGCACCTGCACCAGAAGATCAGCTACCTGGCCAACATCGGGACGATCTCGCCCATGCTCGGGCTGCTGGGCACCGTGTTCGGCATGATCATGGCGTTCAACCTCATCTCGACGGGTGAGCCTCGGCCGTACCTGCTGGCGGCTGCGATCGCGAAGGCGATGGTCACGACGGCCGCGGGGCTGGTGATCGGCATCCCGGCTCTCGCCGTCTACTTCTACCTGCGGGGCCGCCTGCTGCGGCTGGTGACCCACATGGAAGTCGTCGCCGACGAGGTGAGCGAGACCATCATCGAGAAGGCGGAAGAGCTGTGAACTTCCGGACGAGCGATGACGAGGAGGTCGGGCGCTTCCAGCTCGCGCCGCTCATCGACATCGTGTTCCTGCTGCTCGTCTTCTTCGTGGTGACCACGGCCCTCCAGCAGATCGAGCGGCAGATGGGCATCGATCTGCCCGAGGCCCGCGAGGGGGTCGCGCCGCCGCGGCAGCGGCCGCCCTACTACATCAACATCACCCGGGACGGCACCCTGCTGATCAGCAACCGCACGCTGACCTACGACGAGCTGGGCATGTGGCTCCAGGACCTGGCGGACGCCTGGAGCGGGCAGCCTCCGCCCATCATCATCCGCGCGGACAAGGACACGCCGTTCCGCTTCTTCGTCCAGGTGATCGACGCGTGCACGGCGGCCGGGATACGCAATTTCGCCATCGCGCACGTCGAGGAGCCCCAGGGCGGCGCCGCGCGACCCTAGCAGCCCCGAGGCCACAGATGAAGCTCCCGAAGCGCCTGCTCGCCGTCGTCTGTGTTGCCCTGGCCGCACCGTGCCTCGCCGGCGCGGCGCAGGAGGCGCCCGCCGACCTGCTCTTCGAGTACGCCGAGGGCCTCTACCGCGACAACCTGCACAAGCTCGCCGTGCCCGAGCTGACGCGGTTCCTCAAGACCTACGCGAAGGACCCGCGGGCGAGCCGGGCCTGGTTCTACCTCGGCGAGTGCCATTACGCGCTCAAGGACTTCCGGGCCGGTCTCCCGGCCTTCGAGGCCGCCGCGCGCGACCCCAAGCTGCCCCAGCTCCCCGTCGCGCTCTACCGCGTGGGCGACTGCCGCTTCCGCCTCGGCGCCGTCGCGCAGGCCGTCGAGCCGCTCGAGCGGTTCCTCGCCACCCGCCTGCTCACCCCCGACCACCGCCGCTTCATCGTCCACGCCAAGTACGCGCTCGCGCGGGCCTGCTTCCACGAGCGCCGCTTCCGCGACGCGCTCCGCCTCTACCAGGAGGTGCTCACCGACCCCTCGCCCGACAACAGCTACAAGGCGCACGTCCTGCGGCCCATCGGCGACTGCCAGCTCGCGCTCGGCGAGGGCGACAAGGCCCTGGCGAGCTACCGCCAGCTCGAGTCCTACCTCGAGGCGGCGCTCAAGCAGAAGAAGCCCGACGACCCCTCCGCGGCGGCCCAGCGCAAGTTCCTCAACGACCTGCGGGTGCGCACGGCCGGTCTGCTGCTCAAGCAGCGCCAGTATGCCGAGGCGCTGGCCCGGTTCGGGCTCGTGGACGACGCTGGCGCGCACGCCGAGGAGATCGTCTACGGCCGCGCGCAGTGCCTCTACTACCTGGCCCGCTACCGGGAGGCGCTGGTGCCGGCGCTGGCCTACCTCAAGCGCTTTGGGGCCGGCACGCGCACCCTCGACGCGCTCTACATCGCGGGCGAGGCCTACTACCACACGTCGCGCTACCCGGAGGCCGAGCGCTACTTCGGCGACCTGCTGGCGCGTGACGAGGCCCGCAAGCACCCGGCGCGCGAGGCCGCGTCGTTCGGCCGCGCCTACGCCGCCTACCAGCAGGGCGAGCCGCACGCCAAGGCCATCGCCGCCGCCGCCGACGCCTTCATCGCCGAGTTCCCCAAGGCCGCCCGCCTCGCCCACGCCCACTACTTCAGGGCCGAGGCCGCCTACTGGCTCCAGCGCTACGACCGCGCCGTCGAGCACTACACCCAGGTGCCCGCCGACAACCCCCACGCCGAGGAGGCCACCTACAAGGTCGCCGTGTGCCTCGACCTGCTCAAGCAGCGCGAGCGGGCCGCCGCCGCCTACGACGCCTACCTCGCCAGGTATCTGGACAAGGGCGGCCACTACCGCGAGGCGCTCGAGCGCGCCGGCGAGCTGTGGGGCCGCCTCAAGCAATACGACAAGGCCGCCGAGCGCTACGGCGCCTTCGCCAAGCGCTTCGCCAAGGCCGACCCGAAGAAGGCCGAGGAGTTCCTCTACCGCAAGGGCGCCTGCGAGTTCGAGACCCGCCAGTACGATCGCATGTACGCCACCTTCCGCTCCTACTTCGAGACCTACCCCGAGGGCCGCCACAAGGGCGACGTCCTCTACTTCCTGGCCTGGTACCACTCCGAGCGCAAGCAGCAGCACGAGATCGCCGCGCAGCTCTTCGAGCTGGCCGCCAACATCCCAGGCCTCTACCAGGTCCGCGCACGCTACCAGCTCGCCCACACCCACAACCGCATCGCCAAGCTGCGGCTCCAGGCCAGGAAGAAGGACGAGGCGGCGACCCACTTCGCGACGGCCGCCGGCATCTTCCTCGACCTCATGGGCAAGCACCCCGACCAGTTGGCCGGCCCGAAGGAGTACGTGTGGACCGCCGAGGTCTTCCGCGAGCAGGGCAAGCCGGCCCAGGCCATCGCGGCCTACGAGGCCCTCATCGCCCGCTACCCCAAGGAGGCGAGCGCCCCCGTCGTCTACTGGCTCGGCCAGCTCGCGCTCGGCCTCGAGGAGCCCGACCACCCGCGCGCCGAGAGGTACTTCCGCCGCTTCACCGACGAGTTCAAGCAGCATCCCTACTACATCTGGGCCGCGCTCGGCCTCGCCGAGGCCCTCAAGGGCGCCGGCAAGACCGACGAGGCCTGGGAGTGGTACCAGAAGGTCGAGAAGCTCGCCGCCCACGTCATCACCGACGCCGCCCGCCGCGACTCGCTCGTGCTCAAGTGCCAGCTCCAGCTCGGGCGCATGGCCTTCGACGCCCGACGGTGGGAGTTCGCCCGACGCTACTTCCTCCGCGTCGGGTACCTCGCCACAGACGACGAAGCCGCCGAGGCGCTCTACAGGGCCGGCACCGCCACCTTCCACCTCAAGGACCCCGACGCCGCCATCGCCATTTGGCAGCGTCTCCTCCGCGTCCACCCCAAGAGCCCGTGGACGGCCACCCTCGTCAAGGGCCTCGCCCAGTTCCGCATGCGCCTCGCCGACGACGCCAAGACCATCGAGCCCGTCCCCCAGACGGGCTCGGCCAGGCCCGAGGCCGTCCCGAAGCCGGAGGGAACCTAGCAGCCCTGGCAGCGGCCCCGCTGGAGGCAGACCGATGGCCATCGCACGCACCGCACGCCGCCGACGCCACGACGCGAGCAGTTGGCTCCTCACGTCGCTCGCCATCTCGCTGCTCGTCCACATCGTGCTCGTCCACTACCTCGGCGGCATCCGCATCCTCGACGTCGAGAGCTTCCGCTCCGCCGTCACCCGCTGGTTCCGCATCGACGAGGACCTCGTGCGCAGCGCCGCGCCCGACATCTCGTCGACCACGACCGACGCGCCGCCGCCCTCGGTGGACCCCAACGACGTGGACCCCGACGTCCACCCCCTGACCACCCCCGGCGCGCTCCAGGGCCAGCTCGATCTCGGCCCCGAGGGCGACATCGTCGCGCCCGCCGTCGGCCCGAGCCAGGTCCGCCCGCCCGACACCAACCCCGCCGTCCTCCACCACCAAGGCCCCCGCGTGGACGTCAACCTCACCGAGGCCTACCTCGGCCACGAGGCCCCCGTCGGCACCCCCACCGCCAACGGCACCGGCACGTCCGCCAAGGGCACCCGCTCGGTGATGCGCCGAGCACCCGGCCTGCCGAAGCCGCCGCCCGTCAGCCTCGCGCTCGCCGACATCCGCCCCACGCGCCCCGCCGCCGAGACCCACGCCGCCTCGCTCGCTCCGCCGCCCATCTCGCCGCTCGCCACCGACGTCGCCCTCGGCGGCGAGCCCACCCCGGGCATCGTCATCCCCCTCGACGACCCCGTCGCGGGCAAGCCGCCCGAGATCCCCAAGGTCATCATCAGCGAAGCCCCCGACTGGGCCCAGGAGCCCGAGCCCGAGCGGATCGTCATCCCGCTCGAGCCCGACGAGGTGGCCGTGCACTTCGACATGTACGCCGAGCCAGGCGACGCGCACGCCTACTTCCGCCTCGAGATCGCCGTGGCCCGACGCGACAAGCTGCCCGTCATCCCCAAGGACGTCGTCTTCATCTGCGACGTCTCGCTCTCGATGCGCAGCCGCGAGATCCAGATGGCCCGCGACGCCATCGTCGCCTACCTCGGCACGCTCCGACGCACCGACCGCTTCAACGTCGTCGTCTTCAGCGAGAAGCCGCGCAAGCTCTTCCCCGACTTCGTCGAGCCCAGCCCCGACCGCATCGAGGCCGCACGCTCGTTCATCGAGCGCATCCCGGGCGAGGTCAAGACCGACGTCTACCGAGTCCTCAAGGCCGTCGTCCGCGACGTCGCACAGCAGGCCATCCGCAACCGGCCCACCAACATCTTCTTCGTCTCCGACGGCCGCTCCACCTCCGGCATCCGCGACGCACGACGCATCGTCAACGAGATCGGGGCCTACGCACGGCCCAACTTCGCCATCTTCCCCTTCGACGCAGGACGCGGCGGGAACCGATACCTGCTCGACCTGCTCGCCTACCGCTCCCGCGGCGAGCCCGTCTTCTGCGACACCTTCGACGAGGCCCCCCGCCACGAGGCCGCCCTCTTCCGCGCCTACGACAACCCCGTCCTCATGCGACTCAGGGTCGACTACACCAACCTCGACGTCGCCGAGACCTACCCCAGCTTCCTGCCCAACCTCTACGCCGACAAGCCCATCGTCCTCTACGGCCGCTGCAAGCCCGGCCAGGACGTCACCATCCGGCTCCAGGGCAAGAACCCCTACGCCCAGCGACGCCTCAGCTACAGCCACACCCCCGGCACCGCCGACCCCGCCCGGCGCGCCATCGCGCGCGAATGGGCGCGACGCAAGATCCACCACATCGTCTCCGACATGGCCCGCATCGGCGAGACCGATGCGCTCGAGGCCGAGATCAAGCGCCTCGGCCAGCAGTTCAACGTCCGGACCCCCTATGGCAGTTGACCCCTGCCAGCGGATCGACTACCCTGAGCGTCGTCGTCCATGCCCCCGAGCCGCCAGCCCACGGGGCTCGCGGAGCGGAGGCGAGCCGCGGTAGAGCAGGCGCACCGTGAAGATCGGCCGCTACGTCCCCATCGCCATCTCGGCCATCCTCCCCGGCCTCGGCCACATCGCGGCCGGCCGCACCGCCACGGGCCTGCTCCTCTTCTTCCTCTTCGGCTTCGCCGTGGACGGCTACTTCTACAGCCAGGCCCTCGGCGTCCTGCCCGCCGGCGTCGCCCCGGCCTCGCCCGAGCTGGTCCGCACCGTCTCGCTCGCCGGCGCCGCGGTGCTGTGGCTCCTCGCCGTCGCCGACTCCACCCGCATCGCGCTCCGCCGCCGCCGCCTCGAGTCCCGAGCCCACGAGGCCACCGCCCACATCCGCGACGGCCTCGTCGCCTACCTCCGCAACGACCTCCGCGCCGCCGCCCGCGCCCTGCACGCCGCCCTCCGCATCAACGACCGCGACCCCGATGCCCTCTACCACCTCGGCGTCGTCTACGCCGCCGCAGGCCACCGCCGCAAGGCTCGCCGCGCTCTCCAGCGATGCATACAGTTCGACGGCCGCGGCAAGTGGGACGCCGAGGCCCACGACCACCTCCGCGCGCTCGACGCCGCGCCGCCAGCCCCCGCCGCGCCCCCTGCCACGAAGGAACGCCCGCGTGAAGCCCCGCGTTAGCCTCCGCACCGTCTGCCTCGGCCTCGTCGTGCTGCTCATCGTGGTCATGTGCAGCCAGGTCGAGTTCCGCGTGCCCGTCGGCGCCGCGCGCCTGCCCGTCACCATCGCCGACGTGGTCGTCGCCGTCGCCTTCGTCGGCGCAGCCCTCCACGTCCTCGCGCGCCGGCTCCGCGGCACCCGGCTCCCGCCGGCACAGGCCCTCGCCGTCGTCGCCGTCGCCCTCGTCGCCCTCGCACGCAGCCGGCCCCTGTCCTTCGACGCCGTCAAGGAGCCCGCCCAGCTCGCCGAGTACTTCCTCGTCGCCTTCTTCGTCTTCGTCAACGTCGCCGAGACCCACGACCTCAGGCTCCTGCTCCTGGCCTTCGCCGCCGCCACCGCTGGCGTCGTCCTCTGGGCCGCCGTCCACTACCTCAGCGTCCCCTCGGCCTTCGACGTCCGCGGCAGCTACGCCAACCGCAACCTGCTCGGCGCCTTCCTCGCCGTCGCGCTCCCCGTCCTCTACGGCCTCGCCCTGCACGCGCGCCGATGGCGCAGCCGCATCCCCCTGCTCGCCATCGTGCTGCTCGGCCTCGCCGTCACCCTCTCGGGCGGCGCGCTCCTCGTCACCCTCGTGGTCCTCGGCGTGCTCAGCGCCCTGCGCGGCCAGCGCGCCGCCGTGCCCTTCGCCCTCTTCGTGTGCCTCGCCGTACTCCTCGCACCGAGCCTCCTGCCGCGCCCCCACCACACCGACTCCCTGTTCAGCTCCGTCGCCGTCACCGTGGACGACAACTTCCTGCTCAGCGACCGCCAGCTCGTGGCCCGCGCGCGCGAGCTGCTCCACCCCACCCGCAAGATCCCCGCCGACAAGAGCGGCGACCTCGTCCTGCCGCAGCCGCGCCCCCTCGACGCGAGGCGCCTCATGCGACTCCTCGGCGACCGACGCGACCTCATCGGCCAGGAATCCGACCTCTACGGCGAGATCGAGCTCACCGTCCACAACGCATTCACCCCGCAGCAGCTCGACAGCTACCCGCTCGACGCCCCCCGGATCGCCGTCCGCTACCAGCGCTGGGACGCCGCCGTCGCCTGCGCCCGAGCCCTCGCCCGCAGGCCACTCGACGCCCTCTGCGGCCGCGGCATCGTCCCCTACCACGAGACCCTCAAGCCCTTCATGACCCGACGCCTCCAGTACCGCACCGACGAGCGCGAGGTCTACAACATCGCCGCCCCCGAGCCCTTCACCCACAGCCTCTGGCTCAAGACCCTCGTGCTCACCGGCCTGCTCGGCCTGCTCGCCCTCGCCTGGCTCGTCGCCAGCTTCCTCGCCCGCGCGGTCCGGCTCTACCGCGAAGCCCACAGCGAGCTCGCCCTCGGCACCGCCCTCGGCGCCATCGGCGGCATCCTCGGCTTCGCGCTCGCAGGCCTCTTCACCGAGACCATCGTCCGCGGCATCGGCATGCCCTTCGTCTTCGTCCTCGCGACCGTCGCCATCACCGAGCGCATCGTCCGCGGCGAAGGCGCTTCCGCGACCGAGCAACTCACGAGGTACGATTGACCCGTGATGCGTGAGAAGAGGGGCCGCCCCTCGGGCGCACGCACCGCGCGGCTGCCCTGCATCACCCACTGTCGGAGACCCCAGCCACTATGATCCGCATCGGCATCATCGGCGCCACCGGCGCCGTCGGCGAAGCCCTCATACGCATCCTGCTCGGCCACCCGCAGGCCGAGCTGGCCTTCCTCGGCTCCGACCACGCCGCAGGCCAGCCCATCGACCAGGTGCTGCCAGTCCTGCGCGGCCAGCTCGACGCGGCCTGCCGCAAGCCCGGCCTCGACGCGCTCGCCGCCGACTGCGACCTCGTGTTCATGGCCAAGAAGGGACCCGAGTCCATGGCCTGGGCCCCCAGGCTGCTCGACGCGGGCCTCAAGGTCATAGACCACGGCGGCGAGTTCCGCTTCCGCGACCCCGCCGCCTACGAGGCCGCCTACGGCAACACCCACACCTGCCCCGACCTGCTCGACGAAGCCGTCTTCGGCCTCCCCGAGCTCTACCGCGAGCAGATCCGGGCCGCCCGCCTCGTCGGCAATCCCGGCTGCTATCCCACCGCCGCCATCCTGCCCCTCGCCCCGCTGCTCGCCGAGGGCCTCATCGAGCGCGACGGCATCGTCGTCGACGCCTACTCGGGCCTCTCCGGCGCGGGCCGCCAGTACAGCGCCAAGGCACGCAACCTCTTCCTCGACGCCGACGCCAACTGCCGCGCCTACGGGCTCATCGCCCACCGCCACGCCCCCGAGATGGAGCAGGAGCTCTCACTCGCCGCAGGCCTGCCGGCCACCGTCGTCTTCGTCCCACACCTCATCCCGCTCGACCGCGGCATCCTCACCACCCTCTTCGCCCGCCTCACGCGCGACGCGGCCGCCGACGACGTCCTCGGCCTCTGGCGCCGCCGCTACGCCCGCGAGCCCTTCATCCGCATCATCGACGACCCCGCCGACGTCGAGCTCGCACACGTCCACCGCACCAACTACTGCGACTTCTCCGCCGCCATCGACCCCCGCACCCGCACCCTCGTCGTCGTCTCCGCGCTCGACAACGTCATCAAGGGCGCCTGCGGCATGGCCGTCCAGAACATGAACCTCATGTCCGGACTCGCCGAGACCGCGGGCCTCCTCCACCGCTGCGTCTGAAGCCCCGGGGAAGGAAGCCGTGAGCCGCAGGCCGCACGTCGTCGTCGTCGGCAGCTCCAACACCGACATGGTCATCCGCTCGGGCCGGCTCCCCCGGCCTGGCGAGTCGGTCGTCGCCGGGCACTTCTACACGGCCCCTGGTGGCAAGGGCGCCAACCAGGCCGTCGCCGCGGCCAGGGCAGGCGCGCGGGTCACCCTCGTCGCGAAGGTCGGCCAGGACCTGTTCGGCGACCAGGCCATTGCCGGCTTCCGCCGCGAGGGCATCGACTGCCGCTGGATCGCGCGCGCCCCCAAGGCTCCCTCCGGCGTCGCACTCATCCTCGTGGACCACGACGGCGAGAACCTCATCTCCGTCGCCCTCGGAGCCAACCTCCGCATGACCCGCGCCGACGTGGACCGTGCGAGCGACGCCATCGCCGCGGCGGGAGCCCTCGTCGTGCAGCTCGAGTGTCCACTCGCCGCCGTCCGGCGCGCGGTCCACATCGCCCACGCCGCCGGCGTCCCCGTCGTCTTCAACCCAGCCCCGGCGCCGGCCAGGCCCCTCCCCCCCGCGCTCCTCCGCCGCATCGACCACCTCATCCTCAACGAGACCGAGATGGAAGTCATCGCCGGCAGCCGTCGCTTCGGCGCCGCCGCGACGCTGCTCGACGCAGGCGTGGGCCACGTCGTCCTCACCCGCGGCAGGCAGGGAGTCGCCGTCCTCGACGACCCCTCTCGGCCCCTGCTCATCCCTGGCCGCGAGGTCAGGAGCGTAGACGCCGTCGGCGCCGGCGATGCCTTCGTCGGCACCTTCGGCACCTTCCTCGCCGAGGGCCGCCCCATGGACGAGGCCCTCGTGCTCGCCAACGCCGCCGGCGCCCTCTCCGTCACGCGCAAGGGCGCCCAGCCCTCCATGCCCCGCCGCCGCCGCATCCTCGCCTTCGCGGCGGGCTAGGCCGTCCACCCCGCCTGCCAGCGCCCCTTGCGCGCTGGACACACCGCGGCTTGGAAACGGAGTCCTGTGCCCCCGCCGACACTGGCGGGCGCCGGCGCCGGGGCGCGGGCAGAGCGGTGGAGTGGGTCAGCCGAGGCGCGCGTCGCGCAGGCGAGGGAACTCCCTGCGGACGAGGGCGAGGGCCTGCTCCCTGCTGCCGACCTCGCCCTCGAGCTGCGCGTCCTCGATCCGCTCGAGGATGGTCGAGAAGATCGGTCCGGGGACGTATCCGAGATCCATGAGGTCGTCGCCAGTGAGCAGGCGGGGCGGGCGGATCTCCTCGTCGCCCAGGGTGGCGAGCTTCTGGCGACAGAACTCGTAGTTGCCGAGGTCGCCGTGACTCGCCAGGCAGTCCACGCGGTGCAGCTCGAGGTGGTCGTCGATGTGCGGGTTGCGGAGCAGGCGCTTGAGCCTGCTCTCGCGCATCTCACGCACCGCGCCGAGTGTCATGTGCTGCGCCACGAGGTCCACGATGTGCGCGCTGTCGGCCGACGAGAAGCGGAGCCGCCCGCAGATCCTCCTCGCCATCTGTGCCCCGACCTTGTCGTGGAGGTTGAAGCGGACGCGGTCGGCCTCGCGGCGGGTGGGCGGCTTGCCGACGTCGTGCAGGAGGACGGCGAAGGCGAGCGGCACGGACGGCTCGGAGAGGGCGTCGAGCGCGATGCGCGTGTGGGCGAACACGTCGCCCTCGGGGTGGAACTGGTCGGGCTGGCTGCAACCGTGCATCGCCTCGGCCTCGGGCGCGATCGCCGCGAGCAGCCCACTCGTGCGCAGCAGCTCGAGCGCGTCGCCACGGTTCGGCCCGGTCAGGATGCGCCCGAGCTCGTCGCGGACGCGCTCGGCACTGACCCGCCGGATGGCTGAGGCGTGCGCCCGCAGCGCCGCCGCCGTCGCCGACTCGAGCCGGTAGGCGAAGCGGGCGGTGAACCGCACGGCCCGGAGCATCCGCAAGGCGTCCTCGCCGAAGCGCGCCGCGGGATCGCCCACGGCCCGCACGACCCCCGCCGCAATGTCCGCCTGCCCGCCGACGTGGTCGATCACCTCGTCGGTCAGCGGGTTGTAGAACAGGCCGTTGATCGTGAAGTCGCGGCGGAGCGCGTCCTCTCGCGGGCCGGCGAAGCGCACGTCGTCGGGGTGCCGGCCGTCCGAGTAGCCCCCCTCGGCACGAAACGTCGCCACCTCGAACTGGTCGTCGCCCAGCATCACGATCACGACGCCGAACTGCCGCCCCACCGCCAACGTGCGCTCGAAGAGCGCCTCCACCTCGCCAGGCTCGGCGTCCGTCGCCACGTCGTAGTCGTGCGGCTCCTCACCGCGCAGCATGTCCCGCACGCACCCGCCGGCGAACAACGCCTCGTGCCCCGCCTCCGACAGCCGCTCCACGATCCGCCCGGCCTTCTTGCGCAGCAGAGCGCTCATCGCCGTCCCTCTATGGCACAGGCCGGCAGCCGCCGTCGGACCGCCTCGCTGCCCAGGCTCCCGATCACCGACCCGGCCATACGCTGTCCTGTTCGGGCGAGAAGTACCGCTTGACGACGGCGCGGTAGCGCCACGGCACGCCCTC
>CBFDBL010000133.1:0-11297 GCA_965603035.1 uncultured bacterium | reverse complement strand
GCCCGCCGCGGCGGCTCAGGGGCGAGCTTATTGCAGTGGCTGGTGCGACAACCCCCTGAGCGAAATGTAGAGCCTTACCCAGGGGCAAGCTGCTCACTACGCGGCCGGTCGCACTCTGGTCGCACTGGTCGAAAAAACGACACCGGGAACGCGAACAGAACCATGACCAGTCCCGAAGGAACGACACAGGCTGACGCGACCATCCCCGGGCAAGCGCATCCTTCCCTGAGCCGGACGTTCTCTCCGCCGAGCTACTGCGCCGCCGCGTCGAGTTCCTTCAGCCATCGCGCGAGCTGATCGCCGAAGGCCATGGGGGACACGTCCATCTTCGCCCACACCCGCAGCGGTGTGCCGGGCCCGCGCTCCTGCTGGACCCTGGCGAGCAGCTCGAGTGTCGTGGGATTGGACACATTGGTCAGGACCGCCACGGGCAAGGGCCGGTGCCGGATTGCCAGCAGCGCCTCTTGTTCGAGGATCCTGCTGTAGATGAAGATCCCCGTGCGGAGCCCCTGCTGATGGTCCTCATCCGCAAGGTGTTCCCCAGGCGGCATCATGATGTCCAAGACCACCACACGGACCTCAGGGTGCGGCTCCTCGAAGAACTCGTATGCCTTGTCCGCAGTCGCAAGTTCGACGACTTCAAAGCCCTCCAGCTCCAACCCCATGGTGTAGTACTTCATTGCGTAAGGCTCATCATCGATGAGCACAACCGTGCCGAGTGACTTCGCCATCGTCCCTCCTCTCATCTCTGCTCTGGCCGCGGGGGTATCTCGAGGCTTGCCGGCAGCCAGATGGTGAACTCGGTCGGGTGGCGCGCACTGGTCACCGTGACCGTGCCGCCGTGAGCCTTGATGATCTCGCGCACGAGCCAGCAGCCAACGCCGTCGCCAGCCACGTCAAGCTGGTGGGCGTTCGGGCCGCGAACACCTTCCTCGAAGATCAGCTCCTCCATACCCTCGTCGATGCCCGGCCCCCAATCGCGGAACACGATCTCGAACCCACCTCGCGCCTTGCGCCCGATGACCTCGACCTGGAAGGCCCCGGGGTCGCGGTACGCGAACTTGATCGCATTGCTCAGGAGGTTGAACACGATCTGCTCGAACCGGGTCTTGTCAACGTAAAGCGGTGGCAGGTCGCCGACCCGGTTATACGAAATGCGCCGCCCAGAGAACCGGCGCTGCTCGAGGAGCGCGCGCACCTGCCGGATGGCCGGCGTGAAGACGTCCCTGAGCAGGAAGACCCGCCGGGAGCGGTTGAGGGTCATCTCCACGTCGGGTCTGAGAGCACTCGCCTTCGCCACGAGCGCTCGCATGAGGTGCATGTAGTCCTCGATGTCGCCCAGGTAGTCCCGAGAGAGTCGCCATCCGCGACGCTTCATCTCGTGCCGTGTGAACTCGACGGCGCCGAGGGTGACGTGGATGGGGACCTTGAGCTCGTGGGTGATCCGGGTGATCGCGCGCGACCGCCGCTCATTGGCGATCATACGCACGAGATGCGGGGACAGCGCCGAGCACAGCGCGGCCAGGGCCACCTCGTCCGTGAGAGAGAAAAACCGGAGGTCCGAGCCATGCTGCCCGAGCTTGCCCCTGCACCGAACGAGGCCGATGACTTCCCCCAGCGGGTCGCGTATGGGCATCAGGAGGAGAGACTGGGGGCTTCCTTCCACCGCCTCCATTGGGCGCTCATCATCCCTCTCATCGAGGGAGGCCCGACGGCTTGTCCGCGACTCGTTGTACTCCCAGACTTCGCCTGGGAGCCCCTCACCCTTGCCGTACGTCACGGACTTGGGGGCCGCTTGGCCCTCGATCCCCGTGGTGGCTACCATCACCAAGCGATCGCGCGCTGCGCTGACGAGGAACACGGAGACCGCCTGGCAGCGAGCGTGCATCTGCACGCGCTCGAGGATGGCATCGAGCATCTCCTGAACGGTCTTCGAGCTGCCAGCCACATAGCTGATCTCGTCGATCACGTGCGACCGCACGGCGTCCCAGGCGCGCTCGACGCTCACCGTCACGTGCCTGGCCAACGCCTTGATCTCCCTCAGGCGCTCCTGCTCCTCATCGCTGTTCCGAGCGGGCCACCGCTGAGGGAACAGGTTCACCACCAACTGCACCTGGTGCATGTTGTACGTGTTGAGGATCGGGACGCTCACCAGGGTGTCGAGCCCGAGCGCCTCCACGACGCTCGCGTTCCCGAACGCCTCCTCTCTGGCACGACCGATGAAATGCTCAAACACGCAAATCTCTCGGCTCCGAGCGGCCATTCCGGAGATCGGGTGGCTCAGGTCCTGCGCCGTCACGTCGAGTTCGATGCGGGGGTCCTCCGGCCAGATCCGCTGGAGCGTCATGTGCCCGATCCGCGGGCTGACCTCCCATAGCGCACAGGCCTTGCACGGGACCAGTCGGCCGAAGCAGTCCAGGATCGTCGCGTAGAGTCGCTCGATCCCGCGCGCGCTGTCGCGGTGCATCACGTCCAGGATGGCGACCATATCCTCCGGGCGAGCCGTCAGGGCATCTTGCGGCTGAAGGGCCTCAGGCAAGTGGAGAGGCATGGGCGCCGAGGCGCACACAGTGGATGAGCACTGCTCCCCATGGAGCCAGTCCCACGACATCCGGATGCTGTCGATGGTCTCCCGTTCCGTGGAGTCCTGCTCGACAACCACCCAGCCATCGAAGTGCTTCTCGAGCCAGTCCCAAACGGGCTTGAGAGGCACGATCCCGCATCCCAGTTCTGTGAAACCCCTGGCATACGTGGTGGACTCCCGCCCATAGTCCGGCCGCCAGTCCTTCAAGTGCACGGCGATCAGCCGATCCCTCGTGCTCTCCAGGACGCGGATCAGGTCGTCCCCTGCAAGCCACAGATGGCCTGTGTCGGGGATGAACTTCAGCTCCGGGTGCGCCTGGAGCAGCGGGAGAGCCCGGTCCAGCCGATCTACCGTGCTGAACTGGAAGGGGTGGAGGCCGAGGGTGAAGCCCATCTCGATCGCCTGCGGCGCGGCACCGGCGTACCAGTCCTCCACATACAGATACAACGGCTTCTTCGCCATTCCTTGGCAGTAATTCGCCCTGTCCAGCAGGGAGTCGTGGGCCAGACCGAGCAGCGTCAGCCCCCGCTCTTCGAGCATGGCCTCCAGCCGCACAGGGTCGCCGAGCACGCGCCGCGACTGCGCGAACTCGACCCCCTCGTACCCCGCATCGCGGATCAGGTCCAGGGCATCGGCAATGCTGCTGCCCTCGAACTCCTCGCCCCAGATGATCGTCTGAAGGCCAATCTTCGGCGCCATCCGATTGCCCCCTGCTGCGGTTGCGGCCAGACCCCCGAATCATGGGAGACGCCTGATACCCCCGAACGCGCAGCATTATGGACCAGGCCATACCCTCTTGTCAAGAGGGACACGCAGTTCTCCACAGCTTCCGCGGACACCGCGCCGAGCTGCGCATGTGATGTCGTCGCGCGCCGCGGGACCAGACCATGGTGGCTTCACGCGACGCGTGAAGCCCAGGCGGTCCGCCTGAAGGCGGCACTACGAACCTGGAGCCTCGGTGGGGAGGGTGGTGCACGGTCACGACCCCCGCCGTCAGACGGGCGGAGACTCCTGCTCGGCGATTGGGGTTGCCAATCGGCGACCCCAACCTCTCCCCTCCCCCTTCGCCAGCGCCGCTCACCATCCTCGCCGAGCGCGCATCCCTTCGCCCACGCGGCCGCGCCCATCGCAGCAGTTCTCGGAGGGGGGTGCGGGTAGAGTCGAGATGTGGCGCGGTAGTTCAGGTTGGGCCTGTCCGTTTGCCGGTGCTTCCGCCAGCCGGTGCCTCACGAGCCCAGCCATGCTCCGTCTCCACATCCCGCTCATCGAGCCGCGGCGCACGGGAGATGTGCCCCCCCTGCGGCACAAGCTTCCAGCCCGTGGCCCATGTGCAACAGGCCCGTGCCACGGTGCCCGATGCCGTCGCAAAGCGCCGCCTCGGACACTCCTTCCGCGGAGCCCAACGGTCCGCAAGGGTCACTCCTGCTATGGATCCGAGGCCGGATCGATGATTCCACACTTGCGCAAGTGTGGAATTATTGGTGGCGGCCGCCAAAGTGCGCGGTGTCGCCGCGCCCTGCGGCCGGCAGGTCGCTGTCGCTTCTCGCACGGGCAATGTGCACCCCACACCTGCCCTCGTCAGTGCCTGACACTGATTGGTGCCCGACACCGCTCAGGCGCAACGGCGGCATGAGGCGGGAGCGAGCCGGCCGGGCGCGGACGCCGGGGCCGGCGACGAGGAGGGGGCGTCAAGGACTTGCGTGTCAGCGGGTGCTGCCCGTGACCTTGAGCTTGCCGGCGCGGCGCTCGACCACGAAGCCCATCTTGCGCAGTGTCGCGGCGGCGCGGCCGGCGAGGTGGCGGTCGGCGAGCAGGTCGCGGATGGCGTAGGAGAGCGGTCGGTGGTCCTGGCGCTCGGGGTCCCAGGCGGCGATCTGGCGGAGCAGCTCGACGCGGATCTCGAGGAGGGTGTCGCGGCGCTTCTCGGGCAGCTTGCGCTCGGCCTCGTCGTTGACCTTGAGGAGCTCGATGAGCCGCTCGCAGACCTTGCCGTGGTCGGGGAGCTGGAGCAGTGCCCATCGGGCGATGAGCCGGATGACCTCGGTCTGGCTGGCGATGCCGGTGAGAATGGAGAGCTGTCCGCCGGCGTTGCCCCTATGTGCGAGCTGTGCGGCGGCCTGCATGCGGACGAGCTCGCGCTGGTCCTCGGCGGCGGCCTCGAGCTTCGCGACGGCTTCGTCGTCGTCGAGCTTGTCGAGGCCGTAGACGCCCCGCCAGGCGACGAGCAGCTCGTCGTCCTTGACGAACCGCGCGACCAACTGCGGGAGGACCCTGCGGTCGGGGTGCTCGAGCAGGCCGCGGAGGGCTGCGTCGCGCGCGAGGCGGTCGCGGCTCTCGAAGTCGGCGACCCACGTGTCCTGGAGCGCGGCGATGGCCTTCGAGCCGCCGATATAGCGGAGGGTGCGCATGGCCCACAGCTTGGCGCGCCGGTCCTTGCCCTTGAGCATCGGGACGAGGGTCGGCACGATGGCGTGTCCCTCGCGCTCGAGCATCTCGCAGGCGGCGTCGCACCAGCGCGAGCGGTAGGGCTCGCCGAGCGCCAGCGTCTTGACGAGGATCGGCGGCCGCTCGTCGAGGTCCACCCCCTTCGAGCGCATGGCCCACCAGGCCTCGAAGGCGATGCGCGCGATGGCCCTCATGTCGAAGTCGCCGCGCATGTCCTCGAAGGGGTCGTTGGCGAGCGCCTCGAGGGCCTCGAGCACGGCGTCGTCGTCGTGGCCCCGCAGGGCCTCGACGGCCATGCGGCGCTCGAAGTCGCCCTCGACCCCCGTCATGGCGACGAGCCAGGCGACTCGCTTCTGGCGCGGGAGGCGATGCTCGAGCGCCACCCCTGCCACCTTGAGCGCGGCGCGCGAGTAGGGCGGCCGCGGCCCCGCCCAGGCCTTGACCTTCGCCAGCGGCGCCTTGAGGTCCAGCTCCTTGTGCGAGAGCTGGAGCAGGGCGACCAGCGCCGCGGCCTGCACGCGCGGGTTCGGCTCGTCGAGCAGCGCCGTCAGCGCCTTCACGGCGTCCTCGTCGGCCTCCGCGACGGCCTCGGCGATCTCCGCGGCCTTCTGCTCCTCGCCCGCCGATGTCGGGAAGGGATGCTGGGCGAGCGCGAGACTCGGCGCCACCGACAGCGCCGCCGCCAGCACCGACGCCCACGCCGTCCGTACCGTCTCACTCGTCATGGCGTTCCCTCACGGGGGTCGGGCCAGATGTAGAGCCAGAAGAAGATCGGCATGGCGATCACGTGGCCCATGAAGAGCACGATCGCCCAGAGCACCTTCTTGTCCTGCGAGACGCGCTCCGTCTTGAACAGGTAGACGATGTAGAAGACCATCAGCCCGACCATCCACACCATGGTCAGCAGGTGCAGCACGAAGAGCGCCTCGAACCGCAGAAGCGGCTGCCCGCCGCCCGTCGCCATCCCGACGAAGCTGAGGAGGAACAGCGCCATGTACGCGAGCGGCCAGAGCGTGGCCGCGCCGATGAGCACCTTCGTGACGGGATCCAGTCTCATGGGCTTCCCTCCGAATCAGCCCGGGCGATCGCCCGCGACGAAGTGGCGCCAGAGGAGCCAGACGATCTCCTCCTCGAAGGCGTGCTTGCTGGGGTAGGCCATCAGGTTGCGCGGGTCGTGCTTGAGCCGTGCGGCGCCGCGGTTGAGCACGGCGCGGGTGGCGTGTGCGAGGCAGTCGTGGGCGAGCGCCGCGTAGTTGTGGGGCCGCGAGTCGCCGAGGCGGTCGCCGAGGTAGCTGAAGTTGAAGCGGTCGGCCTCGATGCGGACGCGGGCGGGCGCGACGTCGAGGAGGATCTCGAGCGTGAGCTCGGTCACCTCCTCCGCTCTATCCTCATGCTCCGTCCTGGTGACGGGCACGCCCTGTCTGCCGTGGTATTCGTAAGGCACGATCTTCTGCTTGACGACGTGCTTGAACTCGGTGCCGCGCACGGCGCCGGCGGCGAGCAGTAGCACGTGGCCCCACTCGAAGGTCTGCGGGCGGCCCAGGTGGTCGTAGGCCACGAGGTGCTCGGGCCGCGGCTCGGCGCGTCGGCAGGGCTTGGGCGGCGGGAGCGGGGGGAGGCTCTTGTGGTCCACCATCTCGGCCTGGACGCCTGCGGCGTGGAGCGCCTGGAGCAGGCGGCCCGCGTCGGCCAGCTCGAGGCCCTGGACGAGGATGCCGTAGGCGTCCTTCGCCATGGTGGCGGCATCGTAGTCGGTGAGCTGGGGCAGCGCCTCGAACGCCTTGGCGAGCGCCTCGACGGGCGGCACCTCCAGGCGGTTCTGCACGATGGCGTAGGGCATGGCGTCTCCCCTCAGAAGTCGGTCTCCCGCTCGCGGAAGCGGCGCTCGTGCCACGCGAGCAGGCCCTCGGTGACCGCGAAGTCGAGGCGGTTGCTCAGCATCGGCACCCGCGCGATCCTGACGTCGGCATCCGCCAGGGCGTGCCGCAGCTCCTGCTCGGCCCTCGCCCTCGGGAGCGGACGGACCCTCGCGGGGCTGTAGAGCACCTGGAGCCCGATCCGGTCTCCGGCCCGAGGCGTGCCCAGGAAGCCGGGCAGTGCGAACGCCACCCTCAGCAACTTGCCGCGGGTGACTTCCCTGCCGACCTGGAGCGCCTCCATCCCATCTGGGCGAGGCGGGAGGACGGCCTTGTCGTTCACCCACCAGCGTGCGAGCAGGCGGCGGTCTCCCCACACGACCATCTTCACCTTCGAGCGGATGACGAAGGCATCGTCCTCGAGCGCCAGGGTGAGCCGATGCGCCGGGCGCCGCGACGGGACCTGCCCTGGCAGCGGCTCGCCGCCCTCCGCCAGCCGTAGGGCCTCGCGCTTCGCGTCCGCCGGCCACAACGTCAGGGCCTCGGAGAACTGGGGGATCGCCGCAGCCACCTCGCGCCGCACGACCCAGGGCGCCGCGCCTTTCAGGACCAGGCGCTCCCGCCCACGCGCGAACTGAGCCCAGTAGCACGGCTCAGCCGCCTTCACCGCAAGACGCCGACGGGCCACCAGCTCGCCCTTTGCTGCGAACACCTCCAGGTCGAACTCCCCACGCCAGGCGACCGGCACGACCGCAGCGTAGAGCCCCTCGGGTCCAGCCATCGCCGCCATCGCCATCTTGGCAAGGGCGCGCCGCTCGCGGCCGGGTACGCGCAGCGTGTAGAAGACGGGGCCGAGCATCTTGCCCTGGACCGCCCCCTCGATGTGAATCCGTGGCTCGCCCTCCCCCACCCACCTAGTCAGACAGTAGAGCAGCTTCCACGGGCCTGCCTCGGCCCCACCGTCGGCGAGTCCCAGGCGGACCTCCCAGCCGTTGTCGAGCCGGTGCAGCTCCGCCTGGCGCAACTCCTCGACAGAGCGCACGATCACGATCTCGGGCACGTCGGCCGCCGCGGCGCGCAGTGCCCCTGACACCGCCATCAGGCCGGTCAGCAGAATCGCTCCGCGCGTCACGAGCGCCTCACCACTTGGCATAGGCCTTCCTCACCCCCGCGACGAAGAGCGCGAGCAGGACGAACGTCGCGGGGAACGCGAGTTCACGCACGGTCGTCCTGCCGAAGACGAGGCCATAGGCCACGGACGCGGCGTAGAGCCCGACGTAGGCGCCGCACACGATCCGCAGCCAGAGACGCTCAGACAGGATCAGCGCGATGATGGCCAGCGCCATCAGGCCCGCTCCAGCGCCCAGAGAGGTCATCTCCGCCCTCCTCTCCCGCGTGCCGTTGATTGTAGTCCGCCGGGACCACGGCTTCAAGGCGCTTGACCCGCGGACGCGCGCCGCATAGGATCCGTGGCGCGGTTCCAGGAGTCCAGTGATGCGTACGGGCCTGTTGTTAGCTGCGCTGCTTCTCGGCCGAGGCGCGTCGGCTGCCGAGCTGCCCGTCAAGCCCTACGTGGACCCCGCGCAGCTCGAGGTGCCGTGGCCGAAGCACAGCCACGTGAAGATGCCGTGGCGCGGGTTCCTCGAGACGCGGCCCGCGGTCGCGATGCTCGAGGGCATCGGCATCGTCTACCACCATCGCGGCGGCTCGGTGGACGTCCAGCTCGGGCTGCTGGCAAGGGCGGGCATCCGCTGCCTGCGCTGGGAGCAGCCCTTCGGCTCCTACGACCCCGAGACCCAGAGCATCGCCGAGCGCTTCCAGGGCCGCTACCGCGAGGTGCTCCGTGCCTCGAAGACGCACGGCATCACCCCCATCATCCTGCTCAACGCCCACCACGGCGTGCCCTGCAAGCTCACGTACTTCGACCGCCGCGTCGCGGCCGACGCGCCGAAGGGAGCCAGGGAGCTGGCCCTCAACTCGGTGGACGGCCTCCGACCCGTCCACTCGGGCACCAACGGCCTGACGGGCTACTGGGCCGGCGAGGTGCTCTTCACCGCCATCGACCGCGAGCGCAGGACGGTGGGCCTCTCGAAGCCGCTGCCCAAGGCCCTCAAGAAGGGCGACAAGCTCACCTGCGTCGACCTCTACTACCTGCCCTTCCACCCGGTCGGGACCCCCGAGTTCGAGCACACGGCGCGCGGCTGGCTCGACTACGCCCGCGCGCTGTGCCGCATCGCGCAGGAGGAGGGGGTGGTCGTCGAGCTGGAGGTGTGGAACGAGCTGAGCTTCGGCTCCCACTTCGCCGGCGGCCACGGGATCAACGCGTACTGGCCGGGCCGCGCGGAGTTCAAGAAAGACTTCCTGCGCCCCGGCGGCCACGCCTGGGAGGTGACGCGCCGCACGGTCGAGACGGTGAAGCGGGAGTTCCCCGCGACGGTCTCGCGCGTGATCTGGGGCTGGTCGAACACCACGTTCTTCCACACCCCCATCGAGCAGCTCCCGGCGGGCATCGACGGCCAGAGCTACCATCCCTACGGCACGGGCTGGCGCGACCTGCCCAAGCGCGAGCAAGCGCCCGACCAGCCCTGGCGCTGCCTCGAGGGCCACTGCCCGACCTGTCGCCTCTGCTTCGCCGAGGGCTGGGCGCACACGGCCATCCAGTGCGAGACCCTCATGCACCTGCTCCGCCCCGACAAGCGCCGGACCCGCAGGCCCAAGGGCGTCGAGCGCTTCCACCACTACATCACCGAGCACGGCATCGTGCCGGCCGAGGCGGGGGTGAAGGGCGAGGCGGCATCGCTGCGGCTCAAAGAGAAGTTCCTGGTCCGTTCCCTGCTCTTCTGGCTCAACAAGGGGATCGACCGCCTGACGATCTTCGTGTCCGGCCCCGGCAAGAACAACGAGGGGATGGGCATGCACCTCGCGAAGGTCAAGGGCCTGGAGGCGATGCCGCCGGACGGGGAGCTGGACGCGTGGCTCTCGCCTGCCCTGCGCTCGCTGCGTCGGACGGTGGCCGTCTTCGAGGGGGCCGAGCCGGTGGCCGCGCCGCGGCAGTTCCAGGTCGAGGCCGCCAAGCTGGCGCCGGAGCGCAAGGTGTTCGCGATGCTCGAGGGGCAGCGGACGCTCTGCTTCCGCGACCTGTTCGCCGTCCTGCCCTTCCAGGTCACCGACCACAGGTTCGTCGTCGCCGTCTACGTCATGTCGCCCGTCTACAACGTCGAGGACCTGGCGGAGGAGACCTGGCGGCTGACCCTGTCGCCCGTCGCCGGTCCGCGGTGCGCCGTGAGCCTCTACGACCCGCTCGCCGACAAGGCGGTCCCGGTCCGGGTCGTCTGGCGCGCCGCCGGGTCGGTCGTCGTTGAGCTGCCGGTCACCGACACCCCGCGCCTGCTCGTCGTCGCGGAGGCCAACAGCGAGTGACCGCGCCAGGGAGGAGCAGGCCCGTGGGCAATCGGCTGGTGTCGCTCGCGGTGGCCTGCGCGCTCGGCGGCAGCGCGGCCGCGGGTTCCGCGGCCGTCAACCCCGCCGAGGGCCTCGTCGCCCACTACCCGTTCGACAAGGACGCCGCGGACGCGAGCGGGCACGGCCACGACGCGACGGCGCACGGGGCGCAGGCGGTGGCGGGGGGCCGCGTCGGCGGCGCCTTGGCCTTCGACGGCCGGGACGACTACGTGGCCCTGCCTGCGGCGGCGACGCAGGGGCTCCAGCGGTTCACCATCGCGCTGTGGGTGAGGACGACGCAGGCGAAGGCGGCGCCGCGGGGGACGTTCTGGCAGAACCCGACGCTGGCGGGCGTGGCGACCAACGGCTGGGGCTCGCGCGACGTGGCGCTGATGCTGGAGAGCGGGCGCGCGGCCTACTTCCACGGCCTGCGCGGCGCCGAGGCCGACATGGCCTGGTTCTCGGCCCAGGCCCTCAACGACGATCGCTGGCACCACCTCGCGCTCGTGGACGACGGCCCGCGGGTCCGCCTGTTCGCCGACGGGCGGCTCGTCGCCGGCAAGGGATTCGCGCACAAGGGCGCCGACGGCATGCATCTGGGCGTCGTCACTCAGACCGCCTCGGGCGCGGTGCCGAGCGCCGCGCCGCTCTACATCGGCGCGACCGACGACGCGCACGGCTCGCCGAAGCCCAACTGCCTGTTCGAGGGCCTCATCGACGACGTGCGGATCTGGCGGCGCGCGCTCTCCGCCGGCGAGCTCGCCGCCCTCATCGCACAGGCCCCCCGGGCACGCCGCTGACGGTGTTGCCGCGCGGCCACGCTATGTTGCCGACCGGCAACATCGCGTATCCCCTGCCCCCGCAGCAGCTTACGGCCGTTTCGGGCGTCTGAGGCAGAATCGCTGTTGCAGATCGTGGCACTGTCACATTGAGGGCGTTCTGGGGTGAGTCAAGTGACGTAAGAGTATAGT
>CBFDBL010000132.1:0-11313 GCA_965603035.1 uncultured bacterium | reverse complement strand
CTGGATGGTCTCGAGGAGCGAGGTGCTCATGGCCCTGTCGCCGAGGGCGCCGACGCGGATGTGCAGGGAGCTTCGCCCTGGGCTGGCGGGGCGGATGACGACGCGCACCTTGCTGCCGCGTGCGGTGCGGCCCGTGAGCTCCGCGTCGAGGCCGGAGACGTCGGAGAACCGCTCGCGGATCCCGAGGGCGTGGAACGCGCTCTTCGTGGCCGCGGCGACGTGAGCGGGCCCGGCCTGGAGGTCGGCCCGCAGCTCGCCGAGCAGGAAGCCGACGCCGGTGGTCGGATCGCGCCTCTGGTAGATTGTGGCCAGGGGCGAGCAGCCGCCGGCGGCCACGAGGGCGCAGAGGACCGCCGCTGCGCCCGCGCGTGCCCGGTGTCTGGTCATGAGGCCAGCCCTCCAGTGGCGAGGCTCGTCGCTCGCGTGGGTCGTCCGTCGAGGGTGAGTCTACCAGATCGGAGGCGAGGCGATCAATGCCGGCTGGAGGGGAGGCGTTTGCGATGCGGCTCGCGGGGCAGGCGCACGACGAGCCCTCCAGCAGTGCCGGGGGGCTCGTCGGTGGGGCATCAGCACGTCTCGGCACAACTTGATGGTGTCGGCCCGCCTGGCGCGGCGGCGTCGCAGGGGGTCGACGGGGATGCTCTTGCGGCGGCTCCTCCTAAGACGGGTTCACGGCGGCGGCGGTGCGATACGGCGAGGCTTCTCCTTTCCGGGCAAGGGTGGGATGGTTCCTGCGTCCGAGGGTGCAGCAAACCGCGTGCCGACGCGGCGCCGCCGCCGGGCGCGAGCGCCGACTCGCGTCGGAAGCTCAACCTGCGGCGGCAGTTAGGCCCACGCCGTGGTCGGGAGACGGTGGCCACGGCGCCATCGCGCTGTCCAGAACGTAGACGGCTCCGCAGGCGACTGTCCGCGATTTGGGCAGCGCGGGAGCCAAGCGGAGGGGAACCTCCGGGGCTCCCCGGCGTCTATAAAGTTGATAGGGTGCGCGCAAATCAGGATACTGATGGCCCGCACGCGACCCGGCCACGGTGGCACGGGCCGCTCCCGATGCGTTCTGGCGAGACAGAAGGAAAGGAGCCCGCGATGAGGCACAGGATGGTGGGCGTGGTGGTAGCGGCCCTGCTGGCAGCGTCGGTCGTCGCCGGGGGCGAGATCGGGTTCCCGGAGGACTTCGCGCTGGCCAAGGATCGCGCCGAGGCCCTCAAGCAGCTCATCCCGGGCACGGAGGACTACTACTACTACCACTGCCTCCACGACCAGAACGAGGGCCGCCTCGACGACGTGGACCGCACGCTCGCGCTGTGGATCAAGCGCTACAACCGCACCCAGCGCGTCATCGAGATCGAGAACCGCCAGGCCCTGCTCCGCTACGACGCCAACCCCGCTGAGACCCGCAAGTCGCTCGACTACATCCGCCACAAGCTCAACGTCCAGTTCAACCACCGCCGCCAGATCATGGGCGAGAAGCCCAAGCTCCCGACCCGGCTCGACCCCAAGACCATCGGCCGCGCCACCCTCACCCAGCGCGCCCTCGCTCGCCACGGCGGCACCCTCAACGGCTTCGAGGACCGCGCCCTCGACTGGGCCGTCACCCTCAAGCTCGACCCCAACCGCCGCCGCCACCTGCTGAGCCGACTCCGCAGGCCCGACTACCCCAACCTCGTCGCGCTCGTCGCCGCCGACCTCAACTACGAGCACAGCCGAGGCTTCGGCTCCCACCCCATCCACGGCCTCATGCTCCGCTCCCAGCTCGACGATCTGCTCCGACGTAAGCCCGACCTGCTGACCAACAACAACTACGTCAACACCTACCTCACCAAGCTCCGCCCGGCGCCCGACGAGGACTGGCAGCACGACCCGAAGCTGCGCCAGGCCTACCTCGACCGCCTGTGGGCCTTCGTCTCGCGCCTCCAGCCCGTCCACAACTCGCTGAAGGCCAATGTCCTGTACCGTCGGCTCGCCCACGACCGCGGGCAGGGCATCTACGACAAGCAGCGCTTCATGGCCTACATCAAGCTGCCCCGCAACGCCCCCTACATCGAGCCCAGGTGGGCCCGGGACCGGGACTTCCAGCGCTACCGCGCCAACCTCCAGGCCAACTACCGCCAGTGGACCCTCCTGCCGCCCATCGGCACCGACGAGCCGCTGGTCCGCAGCTACCTGCTCCACTACTTCGTCGCCGAGAACTCCTTCGCGCCCTACGCCACGTTCATCGACAACACCTACCTCAAGCACGTGCTCGCCGAGGCCAAGATCGTCAACGGCATCGGCGACATGGAGCAGTGGTACTCGATGCTGCCGCCCGCCACCTACCAGCGCCTGAAGGAGCGGGTGGACCTCGACTTCGCCTTCACCAACAAGACGGCCTTCGGCGTGGACGACGCCGTCGTGCTCGACCTCCACGTCAAGAACGTCAAGACCCTGATCGTCAAGGTCTTCGAGCTCAACTCGCTGAACTACTACCGCACCACCGGCCGCGAGGTGCACACCGGCATCAGCCTCGACGGGCTCGTCGCCAACGAGGAGACGGTGCACACCTACCACGAGCCGCCGCTGCGCAGGGTCAAGCGCACCTTCCAGTTCCCCAAGCTCGCTGGCCGGGGCAACTACATCATCGAGTTCATCGGCAGCGGCCGCTCGAGCCGCGCGCTCATCCGCAAGGGCCGGCTCCAGTACCTCGTCCGCACCAGCACGGCCGGCCACGTCTTCACCCTCATGGACGAGGCGAACACCCACCTCAAGGAGGCCAGCATCTGGCTCGCCGGCCACCACTACGAGCCCGACAAGGACGGCCTCGTCACCGTGCCCTACTCGACCAAGCCAGGCCGCCAGCCCATCATCCTCGTCCACGGCCGCTTCGCCACCCTCGAGCGCTTCGACCACAGGGCCGAGCAGTATCGCCTGACGGCCGGCATCCACGTGGACCGCGAGGCGCTCGTCAAGCGCCAGAAGGCCCACGTCCTGGTCCGCCCGGCGCTCGACATCCACGGCACCCCCGTCACCCTCTCGGTGCTCGAGGAGCCGACCCTCGTCATCACCTCGGTGGACCGCGAGGGCGTGAGCACCACCAAGGAGGTCGCCGACTTCAAGCTCCAGGAGGGCCGCGAGGCCGCCTACGAGTTCGCCGTCCCCGCAGGCCTCGCCTCCATCGGCTTCACCCTCAAGGCCAAGATCCAGAACGTGACCCAGGCCAAGAAGCAGGATCTCGCGGTCACCAAGCGCTTCAGCCTCAACGGCATCGACCGCAGCGACAAGGTGGACGACCTGCACCTCGGCCACAGCGCCGCCGGCTACGCGCTCGACGTGCTCGGCAAGACGGGCGAGCCGCGCGCCAACATCCCCGTCAACCTCACCGTCAAGCACCGCGACTTCCGCGACGTCGTGCACGTCTCGCTCCAGAGCGACGCCAACGGCCGCATCACCCTCGGCGCCCTGCCCGACATCGCGCTCGTCACCGCCAAGACGCCCGACGGCCCCGTCCACCAGTGGTCGCCCGCGCGGGACCGCTGCACCTACGGCGCCGCGCTCCACGGCCGCGTCGGCGACACCCTGCGCCTGCCCTACCTCGGCACGGCCAGGGAGCCGCAGCGCAGCGAGCTGTCGCTGCTCGAGCGCCGCGGCAGCACCTTCGTCGCCGACCGCTTCAGCTCGCTGAGCGTCAAGGACCGGTTCCTCGAGATCGGCGACCTGCCGGCCGGCGACTTCGACCTGCTGCTCAAGGACGGCGGCCAGCAGATCGCGGTCCGCGTGGCCCCTGGCCAGCGCGAGCGCGACTACGTGCTGGCCGCGGCGCGCCACCTCCAGGTCATCAACCCCAAGCCGCTCCAGATCGCGGCGGTGAGCGCGACCGACCAGGTCGTGCAAGTGCGGCTGGCCAACGCCTCGAAGTTCGCCCGCGTCCACGTCGCCGCCACCCGCTACCTGCCCGAGTACCCGGCCTACGAGAACCTCGACGCCGTGGTCTTCCCGTCGCCCGAGACCGTCACCGTGCCCAAGGTCGAGAGCATCTACCTCGAGGGCCGCGACATCGGCGAGGAGTACCGCTACATCATCGAGCGGAAATACGCCAAGAAGTACGCCGGCGTGATGCTCAAGCGGCCGAGCCTGCTGCTCAACCCGTGGGCGGTGCGGAGCACCGAGACGGGCACCCAGGAGGCCAAGCCGGGCGAGGCCCTGCGGCGGGTGACCCGCGGCGGCTACGGCGGCCGCGCCACGGGCGCCAAGCGCTCCAGGGGCGGCGTCGCGCGAGCCATCCACTTCGCCAACCTCGACTACCTCGGCACCCCCGCCGCCGTGCTCGCCAACCTGCGGCCCGATGAGAACGGCGTCGTCACCGTCCAGCGGGCCGACCTCGGCGCCGGCCAGCAGCTCCACGTCGTCGCCGTGGACCCCCAGAACACCCTCTACCGCGAGGTCGCCCTCGCCGAGAAGCCCGGCGCCTTCGAGGACCTGCGCCTCATCGCCGGGCTCGACCCCCAGAAGCACTTCACCGAGCAGAAGCAGGTGAGCGTCGTCGCCAAGGGCAAGCAGTTCGTCCTGCCCGACATCACCACCTCGCAGTTTGAGGCCTACGACACCCTCGCCAAGGTCTACACCCTCTACGCCACCCTCAGCGGCAACCCCACGCTCATCGAGTTCAACTTCATCCTCCAGTGGCCCAAGCTCAAGCCCGCCGAGCAGCGCGAGAAGTACTCGAAGTACGCCTGCCACGAGCTCAACCTGTTCCTCGCCCGCAAGGACCCCGCCTTCTTCGAGCAGGTCGTCCAGCCCTACCTGCGGAGCAAGAAGGACAAGACGTTCATGGACCACTACCTGCTGGGCGACGACCTGCGGGGCTACCTGAAGCCGTGGGCCTTCGCGCAGCTCAACATCGTCGAGCGCGTGCTGCTGGCCCGGCGCATCGAGGGCGAGCACCCGCAGATGGCTCGGCACGTGAAGGATCTGTTCGACCTGATCCCGCCGGACATCGAGCGGTTCAACCACCTGTTCAAGACGGCTCTCAAGAGCAGCGCGCTCGAGACCGAGGACGCCTTCGGCCTGGAGGCCGCGGCCGACGAGGCGAAGTCGGTGAAGAAGCTCGCGGCGCTCAAGCAGCTCACGGAGGGGCGCCGGCGCTACGCGAGCCGTGCCGGGAGCAAGCCGGCCACGCGGGCGCCCGGCCTCGCCGCGCCCGCCGAGGCGCCCGCCGCGACCGCTCCCGCGCCGCCGCCCGCTGCGAAAGCCGCACCCTCCCGCCGCAAGTCCCGCGAGAGCCTCGCCAAGAAGGACGCGAAGCTCGCCGACAAGATCGAGGCCGAGATGGCCGAGGTCGATGAGGAAGTCGCCGACAGCGCCTTCTTCGCCCGCGACGCCGACCGCAGGGCCAACCTCAGGATCCTCTATCGCAAGCTCGACAAAACCAAGGAGTGGGCCGAGAACAACTACTACCACTTGCCCATCGACCGCCAGAAGGCCAGCCTCATCACTGTCAACGCCTTCTGGGACGACTTCGCCCGCCACGACGGCAAGACGCCGTTCCACTCGGTCCACGTGGCCGAGGCGTCGCGCAGCTTCCCCGAGATGCTCTGCGCGCTCGCCGTGCTCGACCTGCCCTTCGTGGCCGCCGAGCACAAGGCCGAGGCCAAGGGCGCGCGCTTTGCCCTCGACGCCGCCAGCCCCATGGTCGTCTACCACAAGGAGATCAAGGGGGCCGAGGCCGCCAAGGACAAGGTGCCCATCCTCGTCAGCCAGAACTTCTTCCGCCACAACGACCGCTACCGCCACGTCGGCAACGAGCGCGTCGAGAAGTACGTCACCGACGAGTTCCTCGTCCACGTCGTCTACGGCGGCCACCTCGTCATCACCAACCCGACCTCGGCGCGCCAGAAGCTCGACGTCCTCGTCCAGATCCCCCGCGGCGCCATCCCCGTCAGCAACGGCCACGAGACCCGCAGCCTGCACATCGACCTCGAGCCCTACCGCACCCAGACCCTCGACTACTTCTTCTACTTCCCCAAGCCCGGCCAGTTCCCCCACTACCCCGTGCACGTGGCCAAGCACGAGAAGCTGGTCTCCGCCGCCGAGCCCTTCTCGTTCAACGTCGTCGAGCAGCTCACGAAGATCGACAAGACGTCGTGGGAGTGGATCTCGCAGAACGGCACCGAGGCCGACGTGCTCGCCTACCTCGGCCGCGAGAACATCGAGCGCACCGACCTCGCGAAGATCGCCTGGCGCGTGCAGAACCCCGCCTTCTTCGACAAGGTCCTGCCCGTCCTCGAGCGGCGCCACAAGTACCACCACACCCTCTGGAGCTACGCCCTCAAGCACAACCGCCTCGCCGCACTCCGCGAGTACCTCCAGCACTGCAACAGCTTCCTCCGACGCTGCGGCGACTACATCGACTGCAAACTCGTCACGATCGACCCCGTGGTCCGCAAGAGCTACCAGCACCTCGAGTACTGGCCGCTGGTCAACGCCCGAGCCCACCGGCTCGGCAAGCGGCGCCAGATCCTCAACGACCGCTTCTACCAGCAGTACATGCGCCTCATGAAGGTGCTGACCTACGTGCCCAGGCTCGACGACGGCGACCTCATGACCACCGTCGTCTACCTGCTGACCCAGGACCGCGTGGAGGAGGCGCTCGAGACCTCCGCCCGCGTGGACCCCGCGAAGCTCGCGACCCGCGTCCAGCACGACTACTGCGCCGCCTACCTCGACTTCTACACCGACAAGCCCACGAAGGCCCGCGGCATCGCCGCCCGCTACGCCGAGCACCCCGTGGACCGCTGGCGGAAGCTCTTCACCAACGTCACGGCCCAGCTCGACGAGATCGAGGGCAAGGCCGTCGCCGTCGTCGACGACAAGGACCGCGACCAGACCCAGACGCAGCTCGCCGCCACCGAGGCCGCCTTCGACTTCAAGGTCGAGGCCAAGCAGATCACCGTCAACTACCAGAACCTCGCCCAGGCCACCGTCCGCTACTACCTCATGGACGTCGAGCTGCTCTTCTCGCGCAACCCCTTCGTCCAGCAGTTCAGCGGGCAGTTCTCCTACATCAAGCCCAACCTCGTCCAGACCATCAAGCTGCCCGAGAAGACGCTGGTCCACACCGTCGCGCTGCCCGAGCAGTTCCACAGCAAGAACGTCCTCATCGAGCTCAACGCCGCCGGCATCCGCAAGGCCAAGGCCTACTACTCCAACTCGCTCGCCCTCCAGGTCATCGAGAACTACGGCCAGGTGCGAGTCACCCACGCCCAGACGGGCAAGCCGCTGCCCAAGGTCTACGTCAAGGTCTACGCCCGGATGAAGGACGGCCGCGTCCGCTTCTACAAGGACGGCTACACCGATCTGCGGGGCCGCTTCGACTACGCCTCGCTCAGCACCAACGAGCTCGACTTCGTCGCTCGCTTCTCGCTGCTCGTGCTCAGCGACGCCCACGGCGCGCTCGTCCGCGAGGCCGCGCCGCCCAAGCGCTGAGCCGCGGCCACATCGCAACGACCACACGGGGGCACGGCGCGAGCCGTGCCCCCGCCGCTTGTGCTCGACGGGTGTCAGGCGCGGTAGGCCTCGGGGTCGAGGGCGTGGCGCTTGAGCAGGCGCTGGAGGGCGCTGCGGGCGATGCCGAGGGAGCGCGCCGCGCGGGTCACGTTGCCGCCTGTGGCCTCGAGTGCCTTGGCGATGGCCTCGCGCTCGTAGGTGTCGGTGAGCCGGCGCTTGGCCTCGGGCAGCGGGATCCCCTCGACGGGCGCCGGGGCGCCGGCGGGCAGGGGCCGGAGGGTCGGCAGGTCGTCGAGATCGATGACGGGCTTGCCGCTGAGGGTGATGGCGCGCTCGACCACGTTCTCGAGCTCCCGCACGTTGCCCGGCCACGAGTAGGCGACGAGCGCGTCGAGCGCGGCCTTGGTGATCCGCTTGGGCGCGCGGCTGAACTTCAGGCGGTGCTTGCGCAGGAAGTGCTCGACGAGCGGGGCGACGTCGTCGGCCCGCTCGCGCAGCGGCGGCACCGCGATGGTCACGACGTTGAGCCGGTAGAAGAGGTCCTCGCGCAGCGTGCCGCGCCGCAGGCAGGCGAAGGGGTCGCGGTTGGTCGCGGCCAGGATGCGGACGTCGATGGCGATGGGGGCGGTGGCGCCGACGCGGACGATCTCGCGTTGCTGGATGACCCTCAGGAGCTTGACCTGGGCGTTGGGGCTGAGCTCGGTGAACTCGTCGAGGAAGATGGTGCCGCCGCTGGCGCTCTCGAAGTAGCCCGGGTGGGTGCGCACGGCGCCCGTGAAGGCGCCGCGCTCGTGGCCGAACAGCTCGCTCTCGACGATGCTGTCGGGCAGCGCGCCGCAGTTGACCGCGACGAAGGGCGTGTCGGCCCGCGGGCCGGTGAAGTGGATGGCCCGGGCCACCAGCTCCTTGCCCGTGCCGCTCTCGCCGGTGATGACCACGTTGCACTCGGCGTCGCGGACCCGCGCGATGAGGTCGTAGACGGTCTGCATGGCAGGCGAGCGGCCGACGAGGTTGTGGAGGCTGTAGCGCTGCTCGAGCTGGCTCTGGAGCTGCTCGACGCGTCCCCGCAGCTCGACCTTCTCGGCGATCTCGCGGGCCATGCGCAGCAGCTCGTGGCGGTTGAGCGGCTTGGTGATGTAGTTGTAGGCGCCTTCCTTGATCGCGTCCACCGCGTTGGCGATGGTGCCGTAGCCCGTGAGGATCACGATCTCGGTGTCGGGGTGGCGCGCCTTGACGTGGCGGAGCAGCTCGTGGCCGTCCACCTTGGGCATCCGCAGGTCGGTGATCACGAGGTCGAAGGGGCGCTCGCCCAGGCGCGCGATCGCCTCCTCGCCGTTGCCCGCCGTCTCGACCTCGAAGCCGTCGCCCTGGAGCGCGCGCGCGAACCCCTCCCGCACGATCGCCTCGTCGTCCACCACCAGGATGCGCATCGACCGCGCCGAGACCATCGCCGCCCCCGCCGATCCGTGGTCTGGGAAGCCGCCGCCGTGGAGTATAGCCGCCGCGCGCCGGCGCGTCAAACGGCTCGCGCGCGGGCACCCGTCAGCAGGTGAGGTGGAGGGCGGCGGCGAGCCGGCGCTCGTCGTGGAGGCAGTTGTAGGTCTCGACGGCGGCGGCCGTGCGCTGGACGACGAGCTCGATGCCCGCCCGCTCGATCGCCGAGCGGGTGAGGGCGGGCACGTCCATGCCGCCGGTGGCGCCGGTGCCGATGATGAGCAGGTCGGGCTGCGTGTGGAAGACGAGCTCGAGGTCGGCGGTGCTGACGCTGTGGCCCTCGGTCCGCCACCAGTTGGCGAAGATGCGGTCGGGCAGGACGAGGAGGTCGGCGGTGTGGGTCTTGCCGCCGAGCACGAGCTTGCCGGGCTCGTAGCTATCGATCCTGGGGGGCTTGCGGGGGCGCATGGCGTCTCTCCGGCAGCGCGGGGATGCGGGCCGTCGCGGCGCGGGCGACGAGGTAGACGCTGCGGCTGTAGGCGGGGGTGGCGGCGCAGTCGAGCCAGTCAAACTCGTCGCGGCCCCCGACGCGGCGAGTCTTGCGCCGGATACGGCCCGCGACGATCTCGTTCCCGTTGTCCCACGTGATCTTCGCCGGGCGGCCTGTGAGCAGCGCAAAGCCATCGCGGCGGTGCCAGGCCGCCAGATCGGCGAGCGCCAGGTCCTCGCCGGTGTCGATCCGCACCTGGCCGTGCGCGGTCACCGTGTCGAGCTCGGGCTGCGCGCCCTCGGCGCCGCGGAACGCGATGGTCAGGGTGTCGCAGGTCAGCGACTGGCCGCCTTGGGCCACGCGCACGTTGTTGTGGTAGACGGCCGTGGAGTCGTCGCGGTGGAGTGTCAGGGGGCCGGAGCAGGTGACGACGATGGGGGTCTGCGGCTTGGCGGCGGGCTTGGGCGCCGCGGCACCGTTGCGGGGCGCGTCTTCGGCGGGGGCGGTCTTGTCGCCCTCGGGCTGGGGGTCGGGGTCGCGCAGGAGCCAGCTCGCGTTGGCGCTGCGGATGGTGGTGTGGATCTGGCGCCCGAGCACGAGGTGGTCGGAGCGGCCTGGCTCCTTCCTGGGCGCCTCGACCTGGCCGACGGCGACGAGCATGCCGAAGCCCTCGGTGGCGGCGCCCACGGTGCTGACCGCGACGCGGGTGGCGCTGCGAGCGACGAGCCGCTCGAAGATCGCGGTGGGGTTCTTGCTCGCGGCGAGGGCCTTCTGGGTCTCGGCGTCGGGCGTCTCGGTGGTGGCGAGGCCATAGGCGGCGAACCAGCGCAGGCGCGCGGTCTTGACCGTGATGGGGCGCTCGTGGGCGAGGGTGAGGGTGACGTTGCCCTCGAGGGAGGCGTTCTTGTTCTCGGTGTCGAGCACGCCGGCGTCGCCGGTGGCGACGTGCTTGCGGCCCTGGTAGTGGAAGAAGATGCTGACGGCGCTGGCCCTGAGGACCTTGGCGTTGTTGGGGTCGGGGGTGACCTTGCGCGCCTTGATCCGGCAGACGAGGTTGCCGTCGTCGTCGTAGAGGGGGACCTCGGGCCACTTGATGGGCCCTGCGGCGGCACCGGCGAGTGCCGTCGCGGGGAGCAGGGCGCCGAGGGCGAGCGCGGTCAGGACGGCGTGTCTCATGGCGCCCTCTGGCAGGCTAAAGGCCGTAGCGTGCGACGATGGCGGCCCACTTGCCCTGGGCCTTGAGGATACGCTCGGCGACCTCGCGGACGGCGCCGCGGCCGCCGCGCGCGTGGGTCACGTAGTCGGCGATGCCCTGGACCTCGGGCCGCGCGTTGGCCACCGCCACGCCGTACCCCGCGCGCCGCATCACCGGCACGTCGGCCAGGTCGTCGCCGATGTAGCACGTCTCGCCGTCGGTCGTCCCCAGCTCGGCGAGCAGCGACTCGTAGGCACCCTCCTTGGGGCTGGCGCCTTGGCGGACATGACGGACGCCCAGCTCCTTCGCACGGAACGCGACCACCTCCGATTTCCGGCCGGTCAGGAACGCCACCTCGATGCTGCACTCGCGCAGCCAGACGATGCCCGCGCCGTCGGCGACGTTGAAGGCCTTGAGCTCGGTGAGACCAGAAGCCCCGCCCCAGCCCAGGACGATGCTGCCGTCGGTCAGCACCCCGTCCACGTCGCAGATCACCGCGCGGATCGACTCGAGGCCCACGCGCCTGGCTCCTGAAAAGCCCTTCCCAACCGCCGCTCAGCATACCGGACACGACGCGGATAGTCAATCCGGGGCCGCGCCGCGCGGCGGGCAGCCGGGAACGGCCGAGCGCTGGGGAGCGGCCAGCGCAGCCAGGCGTCGGCCGCACTAGCCCGCATTTCTCACCAGCTTTCGCCGCCAGCGGCCGCCTTTCGCCCCA
>CBFDBL010000131.1:0-11318 GCA_965603035.1 uncultured bacterium | reverse complement strand
GGTGAGGGTGTCGCCAGGCTTCATCTTGGCGGCAGCCGCGATGAGCTCGGTCTTCGTCGTGATGGGGATGCCGTGGAAGGTGTTGATCACGTCGCCCTTCTGGAGGCCGGCGATGGCGGCGGGCGCCCCGTCGCGCATGGCCGTGACGACGACGCCCTTGGTGGCCTTGAGCTTGAGCTCCTTGGCGACCTCCTCGGTGATCGTCAGGCCGTCGAAGCCCATGTAGGGCTTGGCGTTCTGAGGCTCGGGCGGCTTGGGCGGCGCAGGCTTCGGCTCAGGCGGCACGGGCTTGGGGACCGGCACGGGCTTGGGGACCTGCACGGGCTTGGGGACCGGCTTGGGCTTTGGGACGGGCCGCGGGCGCGGCCGGGGCGCGGGCCGGGGCTTGCGGGGGGCGAGGGCGGCCTCGAGGTCGAAGACGGTGGCGGTGATGAGGTTGATGCGTGCGGCGCGCTGGTTGTGTTCGTCGGCGGCCTGCTTGTCGCGCTGGAAGCGCTGTGTGGCGGTGAGGTTGTCGCGGCGGACGCGCGCGACGGCCTGCTCCCAGGCCCGGCGCTGGGCGTCGTTGCGGGCGCGCAGGGTGTCGAGTGCGACGTCGTTGTGCTTCTTGCGTGCGGCCTCGGCGGTGCGCCAGTCGGCCATGAGGGCGTCGTTGGCCTGGGTCGCGCGCTCGAGCTCGCGCGCGAAGGCCTGGGTGGCCTCGGCGCGCTCGGCCGGCGTGGCCCAGGTGGCGACCCAGGAGCGGGCGTTGGGCAGCAGCGACCAGGCGTGCTGGGTGCGTAGCGAGCCGTAGGTGAGCCGCTGGTCGGGGTGTGCGGGGGTGACCTGGGGCACGTAGGTGTCGGCGTCGTCGGGCAGGTGTCGCCAGCCGTAGCTCAGGGGCAGCAGCACGGGGGTGGCGACGGTGCCGGCGACGGGGGTGCGGTCGAGGGTGACGATGGTGGCGTCGAGGAGGTCGAAGACGCTGAGGGTGCCGAGCGAGAGCTGGAGCAGGTAGTCGGCGCGGCTGGTGTAGCGCTGGCGGGCGGAGTGGATGAGCGGGAAGCGGGTGGGGTAGCGGTCGCGCGAGGCGAGCTGTCCGAAGGTCAGGGCGCGGTTGGTGGCGACGGCGTCGCGGAAGCGCCGCTGGGTGCCGGCGCGGCACAGGTGGGTGATGCCGGCGTAGCGGTAGAGGGCGGAGGTGGCGCCGCCGACGAGCGGGACGCGGTCGGCGACCATGAAGGTGGTGTCGAGCGCGTCGCGGGGGAGGCCGACGGGGATGTAGAGGAGCGCGGTGAGGGGGTTGAAGCGCGCGGCTGGCTGGGGCCCCTTCGGGAGCGGGAGGAGGTCGGGCTGGGGGACGGGCGGCTTGAGGGGGCGCTCGATGTCCTCGAGGGTCAGCTCGGCGGGCGCGGCGGGCTCGTCGCGGGGCACGGGCGGCTGCGGGACCTCGCGGGGCTCGATGCGCAGGAGGGCGTCGATGCCTCGGAACTTGCCGGCCCAGGCCTCGGAGCCGTCCTTGAGGCTGACGAGTCGCACCGAGAGCTCGAGGCTGTTGTCCTCGGCGCTGCGGATCTCCCCAAACAGATAGCCGTCGAGCGCGAAGGCCTCGGCGAGCGCCTGCTTGTTGGCGGCGGCCGCGGCCGCGCTGTCGGCCTGCCAGTGGGCCACGAGGCGTGCGATGTGGGCGGGGTCCACGTAGCTGTATGCCCCGGACGCGGCGATGGCGAGGAGCAGCTCGTCCTGGAGGGTCTCGAGGTCGAAGGGCGCGTCGTCGGGGTTGCGGATGCCGATGCCGACGTCGGGCTCGGCGTCCTTCGGCGGGTTCGAGAGGGTGATGGTCTTGATGCCGGCCTCTCCTTCGGCTCCGCCCGGTGCCGTGGCTTCGGCGAGGCCGCTGGCCTTGAGGCCCGCGGCGATGGCCGCGGCGATCTGGCGGAAGCGGGTCCGGCCCTGGGTCGGCTTGGTCTTGCCCAGCAGGGTGCGCAGGACGGTGGGGTTGGTGCCCTCGATGTAGCCCGCCCAGGCGATCGAGGCGGTGGCCGCGTCGGTGAGCTTCGCGAGGATCACGCAGTGGGTGTCGTGGCCCTCGAGCTCGGGGTGGGCGCAGGCGGCGTCGAGCACCTCGACGGAGAGGAAGCCGTGGATGCCTGCGGCCGCGGCGGCCTTCATCGCGGCCGGGTCGAGCAGGTGGGCGAGCGTGAGCTGCCGCTCGCGCAGGATCTGGCGGAAGCGCTCGCGGTGGAAGTACTGGAAGCGCGGGCTCTGGATCAGCGCGATCTCGAGATCGTCGCGGAAGGCGCGCTGGAGCGGCTCGGCGAGCTTCTCGTCCTGCCACTGCCAGATCGCGAGGGTCGTGATCTCCTCGGGCGCGCCCTGCTCGATCGCGCCGACGAGCTTGGCGATGGCGTCGTCGCTCGACGCGCCGGCCCAGGCGGTGGTGGCCAGCAGCAGCGCGCAGCCGGCCAGGCGGAACGGCGAGGGGCGTCTCATGGCGACAGGGCCTCCTCATGCGGCGGGGCCGCGGGGGAAGGGAAAGACTTCCGTACCAGCAGTGTATGAGAAGGCGGCTGGGGGTTCAAGGGCGGCAGTCAGGAAAAGGCGCTCGCGCTGGCCTCGGCCTGCGGCCCGCCGCGGCGAGGCGCGGCCCGGCCACGATCCCACACTTGGCCAAGTGTGGGATCGTGGCCGGGCCAGCGGCAGGTGGGCGCGCTGGGCGGGGAGGGTGCGGATGCGCGAGGGAGCGGGGGCTGGCGGCTGGCTGGGGCTCGGGGGGCGGCCGCGGGCTCGGGGCGTCAGCGGGGCGTCTCGTCGTCGATGGCCTGGAGGTAGAGGTCGTCGTCCATCTCGACGTCGAACTGCTCGATCTCGCCTGCGATGGCCCGGGCCTCGGCGTCCAGGCCGACGGGGAGCCGTGGCCTGGGGTGGATGGACCTGGTGAGTGTGACGACGGTGCCCTTGTCGTTGTATTCGACGCGGTCGGCGGCGCGGGACATCATGAGGATGCCGAGGCCCCCTCGTCCGCCCTCGGCGTGGCGGTCGCGTGCGGCCTTGATGGCGTCGTGCTGGCCGGCGCGGGCGAGGTAGCGGCGGTGGTCGAAGCCGGAGCCCTCGTCGCGGACGATGACGGTGACTCGCTGGGGGTCCACGAGGTACTGGACCTGGACCCTCGTGGCGGGGTCGAAGTGGCCGCCGTGCTGGATGGCGTTGCCCATGGCCTCGCGGATGGCGGCGTGGAAGGCGGTCTGGGCGGCGGCGTCGAGGGCGGTGGCGGCGAGGAGATCGCGTGCGAGGTCGGTGGCGCGGTCGAGCTCGGCTCGGGCGCTGGGGAAGACGAAGCGGACCTGCTGGTCGAAGAGGAGCTCCTCCTCGGCCGAGCGGACGAGCTCGCGCTCGGCGCAGGCGAGCAGCTCGGCGACCTCGAAGGGCTCGACGAGCTCCTGGTCAGCCTGGACGCGGAGGGTGGCGGGCCGGCTCGGGCGCTGGCCCCTGGGGAAGAGGGCGATGAGGGGCACCGTGTTGGTGCTGGGGCCGACCTTGAGCTCCTCGAGCAGGGCCTGGGCGCCGGGGAGCGAGATGTCGAGGATCACGAGCAGGCTGCCGCGGTCGGCGAAGCGGGCGGTCACGCGGTCGGGCTCGTGGGCGAGCGCGACGTTCCAGCCCGCCTGGGTGAAGTGGTACTCGACGATGTCGGCGAAGAAGTCGTTCTGCGGGACGACGAGCAGGATGGGGGTGAGGCGGACGTGTGCGAGCTCGTGCTCGAAGCTGGGGCGGGGGGTGGTGACGATCGTGTTGCGCGGGGGCTCGATGGTGCGGGCGGGCGAGTCGGGGCGCTGGACGATGCGCGCCTTCTCCTCGACGACCTGGAGGGAGAGGAAGCCCTGGAGGTCGAGCTGGTGGCCCTGGAGCAGGTTGCTCTTGAGCAGGCCGACGGTGGAGTGCAGGAGCCGCTCGGCTTCTCCGCGCGGCACGTCGAGGTGGCGGGCGAGCTGGTCGATGAGCTTGTCGTCGGTGAGGACGCCCATGGGAGCTATCCTTGGTCGCGAGGTGGTGCCCTCCGCTCGGCTCGGCTAGCGCCGGCCGAATCGGCTGGCACGGATCGGGCCCTTGCTCGCGTACAGGGCCTCCCACCGAGCTTCTGCCTTGGCCGCCGGGTTGGCGGCGGCTTCGTCGTATTGCTGCCTGGTGATGGCGACGGCGGCGACGATCTGCCCCGCCGGCGCGGCCGCGCGCGGGGTGTAGAGCCGGCGCAGCAGGATCTGGAGATGGTGCGGCCGGCAGCGCAGCGCCTTGATGCTGGCGCCCGTCTCGCGCCGGATCGCCTCGATGCCCTTCGGGTTCAGCGCGCCGCTGAAGACCACGCACACCAGGTCGCCGAGGCGCTCGATCGGCACCATCTTGTACTTCAGCGCGATCTCCCGCGGGATGGACCGCGCCGTGGGCACGTGGACCCGGCACTGCTTGAGATCGACCTCGGGCGGCTCGTAGCCGGCGGCCAGGAGGGCGAAGAGCTGGGCCTCGGAGGTGGCCTGGGTGCTCACGAGCAGCCGGCCGAGGTGGGAGTCGCTCCTGCCGGCGAGGCGGACCTGGCGCTCGAGGAACTCGCGGGTGACCGGGCCCTCGGCGAGGAGGCACTGGCCGATCGCGGGGTCGCCCGGCTCGGGGGGCACGGGCGCGATGGGCTGGGTGCGGGGGGCTTCGGCCTCGAGCTGGCGCAGGACGTCGTCGGCGGTCCTGGGCGGCTCGGGCTCGGCGGTGGCCGTGGCGGCGCCCGGCTCAGGGGCTTGTCCTGGGTCGGGGCCGTGGGGGGGGCTGGGCTTGCGTCGGAAGGGCCACATGGTCTGGTGCTCCTCGCGCGGCGTCGCGTCGTTATCGCTTGGCGTCGGCGTTGCCGACAATGCTCCGCAGGCTGTCCACGAGCTCCTTGTAGGTCTTGAGCTCGGCCTCGAGCTCGGCGACGCGCTGGAGGGCGTCGTCGCGCTCGCGGCGGAGGGCGTCCCCGACCTCGGTGGCCAGGCCGAGGAGGGTGGAGGCCTGCTCGTGCTCCTCTTGGGAGAGGCCGGCCGCCGGGTCGGGCTCGGCTCCCTCGAGCGCGAGGTCGGCTCCGAAGATGTCGAGGGCGTGCTCGGGGTCGTTCGGGTCGTGCTCTGCGGGGGCTGCGGGCGTGGGGCTCGCCGCCTTGGCCGGCTGGGGCTGCGGGGCCGGGGCGGGCGTGCCGGGCGGGTCGTCGTCCACGATCTGGAGGTTGGCCCACAGGCCGTCGGAGGCGGGCTCGCGCTGGATGATCTGGCTCTGCTCCACCTCGGGCTCGTCGCCGTCGTCGGCGGCCTCGCCGCGGAGCTGGCGGTCGATGGCGTCGAGGGCGCGGCGAGCGGCGGCCTCGGCCTCGGCGTTGGCGAGCTCGGCGTGGAGGGCGACGGCGCGCTCGAGGAGGTCGCGGGCGAGTGCGGGCTCGGCGGCGGCGCGGTAGGCACCGGCGAGGGCCACGAGGTCCTCGGCCTCGCCGCCGGGGCTCCCGATGGAGCGGTCTACCTCGAGGGCCTCCTGGAGGATCCTGATGGCCTCGTCGGGGCGCTCGAGCTTGATGTGCATGGCGCCGAGGGTGCGGAGGTGGACGGCCTCGGCCTCGCGGTCGGCGACGCGGCGGTCGAGCTCGATGGCGTCGCGGTAGGACAGGATCGCCTTCTCCATGTCGCCCATGTCCCGGAACAGGAGGCCGAGGTTGCACAGGTCGTTGATCTGGGCGAGGACGTTGCCCGTGCGGGTGTCGATGACCCAGGCCTTCTGGTAGCATCCTCGTGCGGCCTGGAGGTCGCCGCGGGCGCGATGGATGGCGGCCATGTTGGCGAGCTGGTTGGCGCAGCCGAGGTCGTTGCCGGCCTCCTCGTGGAGGGCGAGGGCGCGCTGGTGGCAGGCGAGCGCCTCGTCGTGTCGGCCGAGCTGCTGGTAGAGGATGCCGAGGTTGTTGAGGTCGGTGGCGAGGGCGGGGCTGTTGCCTGCGGCCTCGTCGAGGCTGGCGGCGCGCTGGAGGTGCTCGATGGCCTCGTCGAGCTGGCCGAGGGTCTGGAGCGCGGAGGCGATGTTGGCGAGCTGCTCGGCGGTGCCGGCGTTGTCGTCGGCGGCCTCGTAGAGGGCGAGGGCCTCGCGGTGGCGCGCGAGCGCGTCGTCGTGGCGGCCGAGCTCCTGGTAGACGCGGCCGAGGTTGGCGAGGCAGGCGGGGCGGTTGATCGAGGCCTCGCCGAGCTCGTCGCAGTACTGGATGAGGAGCTGGTACTCCTCGGCGAGCTGGCCGAAGAGGCGGAACGAGTGCTTGGCGCGGTAGGTCCTGGGGAAGTCGTGGATGAACTGGCTCTTGTCGGCGGCGAGGTGGACGTGGTGGCCGTGGGCGGCGAGGGCGACGGCGTCGGTGGGGTCGGCCTCGAGGGCGTCGAGGAAGAAGGCGGCGGCGAGCTGGTGGAAGGTCCGGGCCTCGGGCCGGCCGTCGGGCGAGGCCTCGAGCACGGCGTCGGCCAGCAGCTCGTGGCACAGGCGGGCCTGGGGCCCCTTGGCGGCGCGCTGGGTGATCACCGCGTTGCGGATGCCGTCCGAGCGCAGCAGGCGGCCCAGCTCCGCGTCGGAGAACTCGGTGAGGGCACGCAGGCACGCGATGTCCACGCCGCTGGGCACCCGCGCGATGCACTCGACGAGGGCCCGCTGGTCGGCGGCCAGCCGCGCGAGCAGCTCGCCGCACAGGTCGGGCGCCGCGATGGGCAGCGACCCCAGCGTGGCGGCCGGGTCGGCGGTCTCGGCGGCGAGCTTCGCAGCGAGGTCGAGCACCATGGGCTCGCGGGGGTAGCGGCCGGCCACCAGCTCCACCAGCTTGGGCCCCACGGCGTCGGTCGAGAGGTGGAACTCGAGGAGCGCGGCCGTCTCGGCCTCGGTCAGCGCAGGCAGGTCGTCCACCACCGTCACGCTGTCGAGCCCGCGCAGGCACTCGGGCACCTCGGGCACGGCCGCGACGACCTTGATCTTGGCGGGCAGGCGGCGCGCCAGGTACTCGAGGGGGAAGGCCTCCTCACCCGTGGCCCTGCCCAGGTCGAGCAGGAGCACGAGCCGCGCCGCGTCGCCCAGGTGGCCCGAGGCGGCGGAGAAGAGCCGCAGCAGCTTCTCGCGCGGCGGCCGCCGGTCCTCGGTCAGCAGGCTCTCGAGGAACGCGCGACCGTCGGGCAGCAGCTCGGGGCCCGGGCGCGCGCCGGCCCCCGCCTCGGGGCTGGCCGCCTGCGCGGCAGCCAGCTCGGAGATGATCGCGTAGTGGCGGTAGTCGGCGGTCGGCAGGAAGCCCAGCTCGCTGAGCTGGACGAAATGCGAGCCCACCTGCTCCGCATCCCGGCGCAAGCGACGCAGCAGGTGCGACTTCCCGCTGCCCTCGCGGCCGGCCAAGAGCAGCAGCTCGCCCTCGCGACGCCCGAGCAGTCCCCGGAACGCCGCGATCACCGATCCCCGACCAACGAAGGTGAAGCCTGCCACAGGCCCCGCTCCGTAAATCCTGTAGTCCCGATGGTTTGCCGCTCCGCGAGGCTCTGAAGCCTTTGAAAGTATACAACTGCCTCCGGCCCTTTGCAAGCCGCACGGGCCGAATCGGAGCCCCGCGACTCCCCCACCCCGTGCCCCCCTCGGCCCGCCGCCAGCCCCCCCCGGCTCCCTCACATCTCCTGCCTGCCGTAACCTATGACAGCGGAAGGAGTTGCGGCTGCCAGCCCCGGGCCGGAGCGCGCCGGCCCGCCCGTGGCGAGACCGACGGCTCTGCGTCGCCGTCGCTGCCGGCGGGCTAGCCCAGCGAGCTTCGCCTTCGCCTTGGCGAGCGCGTCGCCGCCGTAGAAGCTCGCCGCCACCTCGCCCTCGGGGTTGTAGATCCAGAGGGCTGGCACCAGCCCCGCCCAGTCGCGGTCCACCACGGCGCTGAGCATCATCTGGTCGCCGTCGAACACGCAGTTGGCGAAGGCGGGCCGGACCTTGCGCAGCAGGGGCAGCACCTTGGCGCGCACGGCGACCGCCCCGTCGAGGTTCATGGCGATGACGACCGGCCCCGTGTCGGCCCCGGGCTTCGCCAGCGGCGCGAGCCCCTCGTAGAGGGCCTCGTAGCCCTCCTTCGCCGCCGACCAGCCGGCCAGCACGACCACCTTGCCCTTGTGCTGCGCGACCAGTTCGCGCACGCCCTCGTGGTCGAGCACGGGCAGCGCCGCGCGCTCGGCCTCCGAGAGCCGCTCCAGCGACTCCGGGTCGCCCGACGAACAGCCCACGGCCACGGCGGCCACGACGGCCAACAGCGCTCGGCCACCCATCGCTTGCTCCTGCCGGGGACCCCCCGATGTGTCTCGCGCGCCCAGCCTACCGGCCCCGGCGGCCCCTGTCAACGCCGGGCCGCGGCCTCGGGTGCGTGGGTGTCTTGACTCGCGTGCGCGGTTGTGCTAGGCTACGGCACGTTGCGGCCTTCTGGCAGGCGGGAGGGGCAGGAGGAGCGTGGATGAGGATGGGCTGGCGAAAGGGCCGGCTGGCGGTCGTCGTGGCGGCCGCCGCGTTGGCGACGGGCTGTGCGGTGCCGCGCACGGCGTGGAAGGTGGTGCGCGCGCTGTCGCCGGTGCGGCTGGTGCGGTCGCGCCCGGGCCGCGTGCCCGTGGACGAGTACGACGCGGCGAAGAAGCTGTTCCTGCGCGGCGACTACCGGCAGGCGGCCGCGGGGTTCGACGTCTGGCTGACGCGGTATGCGGGCAACGCGCTGGAGCCAGCGGCGATGTACTACCTGGCGAACTCGCAGGCCCAGGCTCGGCGGCCCGCGCGCGCGAAGGCCAGCTACGAGCGGCTGGTGAAGACCTACCCCGAGAGCGACTGGGCGGCGTTCGCGAGGCAGGACCTGGTGGTGCTGGCGACGGCCGGGGGGCGGGTGCCGATCACGCGTCGGCGCCTGCGCTGGTGGCATCCCGCCGACTGGTTCACGCCCGACCCGCCCGCGGTCCGCAGCTTCAAGCAAGGGCGCATGGCCTTCGACCGCCGGCGCTACGAGCAGGCGCTCAGCACGTTCCGCACCCTGGCCGAGCGCCACCCCGAGAGCCCGCTCGCGCCCGCCTCGTGGTACTACGTGACCCGCTGCTACGAGCGGCTGGGCGACCTGGGCAAGGCGCGCCAGACCCTCCAGCACCTCATGGCCGCGCACAAGGGCAGCCACTGGGAAAAGCTCGCCGGCGACGACTACGAGCGGCTCAGAGAGGACTGACCGCGCGTACGCGTGCGAGAGTGTCGAGGTTCGCGTGGCGAGTGGAAGCGAAGCGGCTGGCCGACGGCAGCGGACGAGCGGGTCGCATCAGCGCCGCGGCCGGGGCGTGAGCCGAGCCCCCGACTCCCCCCTCCATCTGGTCTTGTCGATCGCCATGGTGCTCGGCGTGGCCGGCTCGGCGGCGGCTGCCGCGGCGGGCAAGGCGAAGGGTCTGGACGCCGCCGAGCTGGCCGCGGCGTGCCGCAAGCTCGTCGCGTCGCCCGCGCTCCGGCGCGCGCGGGTGAGCGTGGCCGTGGCCGACCTGTCCGACGGCGAGTGGCTGGTGGCCGAGGGCGCCGAGCTGCTCTGCTCGGTGGCCTCGAACGCCAAGCTCGCGACCACGGCCGCCGCGCTCGACGCGCTCGGCCCCGACTTCCGGTTCCGCACCACCGTCGCCGCCGTCGGCAAGGTCCACGGCACCGTGCTCCACGGCGACCTGCTCGTCGTCGGCCGCGGCGACCCCAGCCTCTCGGGCCGCTTCCACGATGGCAAGCCCACCGCCGTCCTCGAGCAGTGGGCCAAGGCCGTCGTCGACGCAGGCATCAGCGAGGTCCGCGGCAGCATCATCGCCGACGACTCCTACTTCGACCGCGTCCACGTCCACACCGAGTGGCCCAAGGGACAGCACTCCGCCTGGTACTGCGCCCAGGTCTCCGCCCTGTCGTTCAACGACAACTGCCTGCTGCTCGTCGTCGCGCCCGGCGCGAAGCGGCACGCCGCCGCCCGCTGCTCCACCGTGCCCAGCACATCCTACGTGGACATCGTCAACCGCGTGGTCACCAGCCGCGCACGCATCGGCAAGCGCGCCGTCGCCGCACACCGAGCCATCGGCCGCAACCACATCCAGGTCACAGGCTCCATCCGCGACCGCGACCCGCCCTACACCACCTGGATCACCATCGACGAGCCCGCGCTCTTCACCGCCACCGTCTTCCGCGAGGTCCTCGCCGCCAGGGGCATCCGCTGCGGACCCGCGCGCCTCCGCGTCCCTGGCCTCCGCCTCGACCCCGCCGCCACCCGCGAGCTCATCACCACCACCTCCACCCTCGGCCAGGCCGTCGCCGTCGCCAACTCGCGGAGCCAGAACTTCTACGCCGAGCAGATCCTCAAGACCCTCGCCCGCGAGAAGGCAGGGAAGGGCACCTGGCCCGCGGGGGTCGAGCTCGTCAAGGCCTTCCTGCGCCGAGCGCACGTCAAGGGCGCCTTCGAGGTCCGCGACGGCTGCGGACTCGCGCGCGCCAACCGCTACAGCGCCCGCCAGCTCTGCCTGCTGCTCGCCTACATGCACGGGCACAAGCACCGCGACGTCTACCACGGCTCGCTCGCCGAGCCAGGCAAGCCCGGCACCCTCGCGCGGCGACCCGGCCTCGTGCCGCTCGCCGGCAGGCTGCGCGCCAAGACCGGCTACATCCTCAACGCCTCCGCCCTCAGCGGCTACCTCGACACCCGCGGCGGCCGTCGCGTCGCCTTCTCCATCCTCGTCAACGACTTCCGCTCTTCGCTCGCCTCCGTCCGCGCCGTCCAGGACAAGCTCTGCCACGCCATCGCCGACTACGCCCCGTGATGCGTGAGGCGTGAGCAGAGAAGAGGGGTTGGCCACAGAGGCACAGAGGGCACGGAGCGACATCGAGGACCCCCACCCCCAACGCGCTCGTCCCGATGCTCCGCGTCGGCTGCCCGGCGGAACGAGACGGTTGGGGGGGGCTCACCCGACCATCCCCGCGGGAAGAAGCGACCCCGCCGCCCGAGGCAATCGGGCCAGTCCTACGTTGGCATAGCAGCGCTATTGACGTGTCGATAAGCAATGCAAGAGGCCCCACCGGTCCCGAGGCCCGCCTTCCGTGGCCCGCGGGCGCCAGGGGCGATGACGCAAGGGGTCTGCGGCAGTCAGCCCTGATGGCTGTTGACGGGGGCGGCATGGCTCTGGGCCACGTTCTGCCAGCGGCCGCGTGCCGTCGCGGGACGCTCCTGCCCGCGTTCTGCGGAGGCGATGCACCGGCTCGGCGATCCGCTCAGGCCGAGTGGCAAGCGGCGAAGACGCCGCCTTCGC